>JBOGXT010000672.1:0-12288 GCA_050694635.1 Thermoleophilaceae bacterium | reverse complement strand
GCCCGAGCCGGCGGCCGCGCCGGCGCCCGCCCCAGCACCGAGCTTGGCCACCCACAGCTTCTTCATGAAGAGCAGCGGCCCGATCGGGTAGATAGCGGCCAGCGCCCGCGAGGTCTTCCGGAGCTCGCCCTTGAACGTGCGGCAGCGCTCGCAGCCCTTCATGTGGCGCCTGACCGGGGCGGAGCTCCGCGCGATCCCCTCGGCCACCTGGCCGAGCTCGAGCCGCACCTCCGCGCACGTGAGCAGGCGCGCCTCGGCTGCCTCGGCGAGCGCCACACGCGCGCGCACGAGGAGCGACTTGACGCTCGGCACGGTCGTGTCCATCGCCTCGGCGATCTGCTCATAGGAGAGGGCGTCGATCTCGCGGAGGAGGAGGGCGGTGCGCTGAGTCTCCGGCAGCTCCTGCACGTCGGCCACGATGTGGCGGAACTCCTCGCGCTTGTGGACGGTGTCGGCCGTGGTGGTGCCGCCGTCGCGCTCGAACACGTCCATCGAGTCCTGGCCGGCGGGCTGTGGCCGGCGCAGGTGGTTGAGGCAGCGGTTGCGCGCGATCCGGTAGAGCCAGGGACGCGCGTTGATCGGCCGCTCGTCGGCGCAGATCGCGTTGAAGGAGGCGGCGAAGACCTCCTGCAGGACGTCCTCGGCGTCCTCCTGGGAGCCGAGCATGTGGCGACAGAACGCGAGCAGCCGGGGCTGGTAGCGCTGGACGAGGGCCTCGAACGCGCCGTGATGCCCACGACGGATCAGAGCGACGAGTCGCTCGTCGCTCTGGAGCCGAAGCAGGGGAGAACGCCCTGCCAGCGCGGGGAGCCGCGCGGTGTGTTGAAGAGCCGAAGCTTCCAAGCCGGGTACCCGCTCGTGGGACACCGTAGCAGCGCCGAAGTTGCGCCATACACTGCTTCGGGCCCGGGTAGCCCAACTGGTGAGAGGCGACGGATTTAAGACCCGTTCGAGTGTGGGTTCGAATCCCACCCCGGGCATTTGCCCGTTCAGCGATCTGAAACACCTCGCGCCTAGCCTCGACTCAAGAGGCATGACGGCCACCTCCGTGACCCATCGGCTGCTGGCGTTCGTCGCCGTCGCGGCCGCGCTCGTGGCCGGCCTGTTCGCCTTCGGGCGCATCTCCGACAGCGGAACCGTGTCCATGGGGCTCACCGCGGTCTGGTTCGGGCTCGTGTTCCTCGCGGCCGCGGCGCTCGCCCAGCGGCGGCGCGCCCTGTTCTTGCCGCTCGCGGCCGGCTATGGCGCCGTGGCGATCGCCGCCGCGATCCTGGTCGTCGCCCCCACGCTGATCGACAAGGAAGTGAACGAGAGGGTCGTGAGGGCCTCCGGGGCCAACGTCCAGGTGGCCGCCGGCTCCTTCGTCTCGATCGCCCACCAGGGCCGCGGCAGCGCCGCCGTGGTCGAGCTGCCGGGCGGCGAGCGCAAGCTCACGCTCACCGACTTCGAGACCGACAGCGGGCCCGACCTGCGCGTCTACGTGTCCGCAGGCGATCCGGCGAACGGCGACCTGGGCGACTTCGAGGACCTCGGCGAGCTGAAGGGCAATGTCGGCAACCAGCAGTACACCGTGCCGCGCGGTCTGGATCTCGGGCGCTACTCCACCGTCGTCGTCTGGTGCCGCGCCTTCAGCGTGGCCTTCACGTCGGCCGGCCTCGAGCGCTCCTGACTGACTACACCACGACGGCGCGGGTATACATCGCGCATGGTCAAGGTGCTCTTCATCCCCGTCAGCGTCGGCGGCGGTCTGCTGGCCGGCTTCGTCGCGAAGAAGGTCTTCGACCAGCTCTGGGGCCTCATCGACGAGGAGGAGCCGCCGGACTCCAAGCATCGCGACATCGAGTGGAGCAAGCTGCTGATCGCGGCCGCGATCCAGGGCGCCATCTTCCGGGCGATGAAGGAGGCCACCGACCACTACAGCCGCAAGGCCTTCGAGCGCACGACCGGGACCTGGCCAGGCGAGGAGCGCCCCGAGCCCGAGTAGTCGGTCCGGGCGCGCTTAATCTGGGCTTAACAAACGCGGGGAAATACCGCAAGAACCTGCGCGCGCTCTCGTTGCAGCGTGCAAGGATTCAAGCCAAGCTCGGCTCTGCGTAGGGAGAACCCGCCAGGGGAGGCGGGGGCAGGCCGGCAGGAGGAGCAAGGCAGGGAGATGCGATCGTTAAGCGGGATCGGGCGGATCGCCGCGCTTGGCGCGGTGATTGCCGCTGCCGCTCTGGTCGCCATCCTCCTCTTCGGCGGCGCCGGCGGCTACACCGTCAAGGCCCGCTTCCTCAACGCCGGCCAGCTCGTCAAGGGCAATCCGGTCCAGAACGGCGGCGTGCCGATCGGCTCCGTCAGCGGGATCGAGATCGCCCCCAACGGCGAGGCGGAGATCACGCTCGAGATCGACGGCGACCACGCCCCGCTGCGGCGTGGCACCCGGGCCGCGATCCGCCAGTTCTCCCAGTCCGGGATCGCCAACCGCTATGTCGACCTCAGCATGCCGCCGAACGGCAGCAGGGACATCCCCGACGGCGGCACGATCGGCTCCGACGCCACCACCACCCAGGTCGACCTCGACCAGCTCTTCAACACGCTCGACCCGGAGACCCGCCACTCGCTCCAGCAGTTCTTCAAGGGCTCGGCCACGATGTTCGCCGGGCGCGGCGAGGAGGCGCGCGCCGGCTTCCACTATCTGAACCCGGCGCTCTCCACGTCGAGCCGCCTCTTCAACGAGCTGACGCGCGACACCCCGGTGCTCGAGCGCTTCCTGCTCGACAGCTCGAAGCTCGTGACCGCGGTCGCCGAGCGCCGCGACGACCTGGCGGGGCTGATCGGCAACCTGAACGAGACCACGCGGGCGCTGGGCAACCAGAAGGAGGCGCTCGCGGAGTCGATCTCCCAGCTGCCGCCCTTCATGCGGCGCGCCAACACGACGTTCGTGAACCTGCGCAGCTCCCTGGACGAGGTCGACCCGCTGGTGGACGCCTCCGAGCCGGTGGCCAAGCGCCTCGGCCCGTTCCTCAGCGAGGCGCGCGCGTTCGCCGCCGACGCGGAGCCCACCGTGCGCGACCTCAGCCGGACGGTCCGCCGAGGCGGTCCGGCCAACGACCTGATCAACTTGCTCGACTCGTTCCCGCCGCTGGCGGACATCGCGGTCGTGCGCAAGCAGCGCACAGCCAGCCCCGGCGGCCGGCCGGTGGACGTGGGGATGACCGACGGCTCCTTCCAGGAGACCGTCGAGGCCTTCAAGGCGGGCGCGCCCGAGATCGGGCTCGGCCGCGCCTATACGACCGACTTCCTCGGCTGGGCCGACGACTTCTCGACCACCGGCGGCGGCTTCGACGCGCTCGGGGCGATGGGCCGCGGCCACATCTCATTGGCGGAGAACCTCGGCGGGCCGATCCGCAAGTACCAGTACAAGCGCTGCCCGGGCGGCGCCGAGGCGCCGGCCGCGGACGGCTCGAACGTCTGGAGCGGCGAGCGCATGGCGGAGCTCCAGTGCGAGGAGTCCGCGCGCGCCGTGGGGGACGTCGAATGAGGCGCGTGCTCACCGTCCTCGTCACGCTCGGCGTCTGCACCGCGGCGGTGCTGCTCGCCGGCGCGTCGAGCGACAAGAGCGGGGGCAAGCGCTACCAGGTCGAGTTCGACAACGCCTTCGGGCTCGTCGAGGGTGGCGACTTCCAGGTCGGCGGCGTGACGGCCGGGAAGACCAGCGACCTCCGCGTCGTGAAGCGAAAGGGCGAGTCGCCGAAGGCCGTCGTGACGGTCGAGGTCAGGGAGCGCGGCTTCGGCGACTTCCGCAAAGACGCGACCTGCGACATCAAGCCGCAGTCGCTGATCGGCGAGTACTTCGTGGACTGCCAGCCGGGCAGCTCGCCCGAGAAGCTGCCCGAGGGCGGCACCGTGCCGGTCGAGCAGACCACCTCGACGATCCCGGCCGACCTGGTCAACAACATCATGCGCCGCCCCTACCGCGAGCGCTTCCGCCTGATCATCACGACGCTCGGCACCGGCCTCGCGGGCCGGCCGCAGGACCTCTCGGAGGCGCTTCGCCGCGCCCACCCCGGCCTGCGCGAGACCTCGCGGGTACTGAGGATCCTCGGCAACCAGAACCAGGTGATCAAGGACTTCATCGCCGACTCGGACCGCGTGGTCGCGGAGCTCGAACAGAACAAGCGCGACGTGGCGCGGTGGGTCGAGGAGGCCGGCGACACCGCGCAGATCACCGCCACCCGGCGCGCCGAGCTCGAGCGCACCTTCCAGAAGCTGCCCACCTTCCTCGACGAGCTGCGCCCGACCATGGCCCGCCTCGGCGAGCTGGCAGACGAGCAGACGCCGCTGCTGGCCGACATGCAGCGCGCCGCGCCCCACCTGGACGAGTTCTTTACCCGCCTCGGCCCGTTTGCCGAGGCGTCGCGGCCCGCCGTCGACTCGCTCGGAGAGACGTCGAAGGTCGGCACGCGCACCTTCCGGGAGGGCAAGCAGGAGATCGCGCTGCTGCGCAAGCTGGCGCCCGAGGCGCAGCCGACCTTCAAGCCGATCCGCCAGTTCCTCGAGACGAGCGACGACCGCGGGCGGGCGCTCGAGGACGACCCGCGCTCGGTCAAGGGCAGCCCGCCGGCGCCGGACCCGACGGCGATCCGCGAGGGCGGCCCGACGGGTTTCACCGGCCTCGAGGCGCTCTGGAACTACTTCTTCTGGCAGAGCCTCAGCATCAACGGCTTCGACCAGTACAGCCACATGCTGCGCATCTCGATCACCGAGACCAAGTGCGGTCAGCTCTACAACGAGCTCGACGTCAGGAACAACCCGGAGGACGCGAAGACCCTCGAGGACTGCAGCCAGTGGCTCGGGCCCAAGCTGCCCGGCATCACGACCGACGACTTCACCGAGGGAGCCACGGGGACCGCCGCCCGGCGCGAGGAGCCGGCCCAGCAGCTCGGCGAGCGTCGCTCGGCGGGCCAGCCGGACGCCGGCCCACTGCCCGGCCAGCGTGACATCTCCAAGCCGCAGATCACCCTGCCGCCCGACCTCCAGCGGCTGATCGACCAGCTGACGCCGAAGGAGCGCGAGAACCTGCCCAAGGAGCTCCGGCGCCGCCTCGAGGAGGTCGTCGGCCCGACCCCCACGCTGCCCGCGCCCCCGCCCCCGCCCGTGCCCGGCGCGCCGCCGGCCCCGAACGCGCCGAGCTCCGAGGGCCCGCCGCTCCTCGACTTCCTGCTCGCGCCATGACCTCTCGTAGGGGAACAGCCAGCCTCACCGCCAGCCCGGTCCTGATCGGGGCCGTGACGCTGCTCGTCACGATCATCGCGGTCTTCATCGCCTACAACGCGAACTCGGGCCTGCCGTTCGTGCCGAGCTACGACGTCAAGGCGGTGCTGCCGTCCGGCGCCAAGCTCGTGAAGGGCAACGAGGTGCGCGTGGGCGGCTTCCGGGTCGGAGTGGTCGACGAGATCAAGCCGAAGACCGCCATGGTCGACGGTGAGCGCCGCTCGGTGGCGGAGATCTCGATGAAGCTCGACAAGGTCGTCGAGCCGCTGTCGAAGGACAGCACCGTGAGCGTCCGGCCGCGCTCCGCGTTGGGCCTCAAGTACGTCGAGCTGACGCCGGGCGATGCGGAGGAAACCTTCGCGCGCGGTGACACCATCCCGCTCGGGCGGACGAGCGAGCCGCTCGAGCTCGAGGACGTCTTCTCGACCTTCGACCCCGACACGCGCGTCAACGCCCGCGCCGCGACCCAGGGGTTCGGCGACGCCTTCGCAGGCCGCGGCCAGTCGCTCAACGACGCGATCCGGGCGCTCAACCCGTTCTTCACCCACCTGACGCCGGTGATGCGGAACCTGGCGGACCCGGACACCGAGCTGGACCAGTTCTTCCTGCAGATCGGCCGCGCCTCGGCCCAGGCGGCGCCGGTGGCGGAGATCCAGGCCGAGCTGTTCACCAACATGGCCGACACGTTCGAGGCCTTCAGCGCGGACCCGGAGGCGCTGCGGCTGACGATCGAGAAGCAGCCGCCCACGCTCGACACCGCGATCAGCTCGTTCCGCGTCCAGCGCCCCTTCCTCGCGGACTTCACCGACCTGTCCCGCCGCCTGCGGCCGGCGGCGCAGGAGCTGCCGCGCTCGCTGCCCGCGGTCAACGACGCCTTCCGCGTCGGCACGCCGATCCTGCCGCGGACGGTCGAGCTGAACCAGCGGCTCGAGAGCGCTACCGCCGAGCTCGAGGACCTGTTCCAGAACCCCAACACGCTGCTCTCGCTGCGCGATCTCGACACCGCCCTCACCGTCACGCGGCCGGCCGCCGAGTTCATCGCCCCCTACCAGACCGTCTGCAACTACTTCATCTACTTCGCCCACCCGCTCGGCGAGCACCAGTCGCAGCTCGCGATGGACAAGAGCGGGACCGTGCAGAACCAGGGCGCCAAGAGCGTCAACGGCGATCAGCCCAACAACTACGGGACGATCCAGGGCTCGCGCAACGTGGACGTGCCGCCGGGCATGGACGCGCGCGGCGCGAAGGCGCCGCCCGACGGCAGCATGGGCCCGCCCGGCGTGCCGCTCCACCGCCTCCAGGCGCCGCTCTACAACCCGGCGATCGACGCGCAGGGCAACGCGGACTGCCAGCGCGGTCAGGAGGGCTACCCGAACGGCCCGTTCGCGACCGGCGCCCGCTACGGGCGCGGCGCGCTGTCCGACAAGACGCCCGCGGGCGGCAACGCCCCCGTGACCGACCCGGACTACCCGATCCTCTCGGGCGGGACGTTCGAGTCGATCGAGAACGGCATCGACAACCTGGCGGACGTGCCATGAGCCGCATGTCGCCGCTGAAGGCAGGCATCCTGGCGCTCGCCGTGCTGGCCATCGGGGCGTACTTCGGGTTCACGAAGACGAACCCGTTCGCCAACCCGTACGAGCTCGAGGCGGTCTTCCGGACGGCCAACAACCTGAAGCCGAACTCGCCCGTGCGGATCGCCGGGGTGGACGTGGGCAAGGTCAAGAGCGTCGAGGCCGTCGACGAGGCCACCGGCGGCGCGCGCGTGACGATGGAGCTCGAGGACAAGGGCCTGCCGATCCACAAGGACGCGCAGCTCAAGATCCGGCCGCGCATCTTCCTCGAGGGCAACTTCTTCGTGGACCTCCAGCCCGGCTCGCCGTCAGCGCCCGAGGTCGACGACGGCGGCACGATCCCGATGAACCAGACCGCGGCGCCGGTGCAGTTCGGCGACCTGCTCACCTCGCTGCAGAGCGACACGCGCGAGGACCTGAAGACGTTCTTGGCGGAGTACGGCGCGAAGGGGCTCGCGGACGGCGGGGCTGAGGGCTTCAACGACTCGATCCAGTACTGGGAGGATGCCTACCGCAACAGCGCGCTGGCGAACGACGCGACGCTCGGCCGGCAGCCGGCGAAGGACCTCCGGCGGATGCTGAAGGGCCAGGCGCGCACGTTCGCCGCCCTGGTCGAGGACGAGCGCGCGCTGAAGGACCTGATCACGAGCTTCAACGTGACCGCCGGCGCCTTCGCGCGCGAGGACGTGGCGCTGGAGGCGTCGATTCCCGAGCTGCGCGACACGCTGCGGACGGCGCAGCCGGCGCTCGCGTCGCTGAACTCCTCGCTGCCGAGCCTGCGGGCGTTCGCGCGCGACGCGCTGCCGGGCGTGCGCTCCTCGGACGAGACGCTGGCGGCCTCGCTGCCGTTCATCACCCAGGCGCGCCGGCTGATGTCGCCGGCCGAGCTCGGCGGGCTGGCCGCCGAGCTGCGCCGCCGGATCCCGAGCCTGGTGGCGCTGAACCGGGAGACGGTGCCGGTGCTCGGGCAGGGCCGTCAGCTCTCCGCCTGCACGAACAACGTGCTCGTGCCCTTCGTGCAATCGGAGTATCCGAACGTCCAGGGCGCCGACGCCGAGCACGGAAACGCCGAGCAGCAGGTGCGTTATCAGCTGCAGCGCGGCCTCGTCGGCCTGTCCGGCGAGAGCCGGCTCTCGGACGGCAACAACCAGTGGTTCCACACTTCGGCGGCGCCGAGAGCGACGGATGTCCAGCCGGCGCCGCCGGCCGTGGTCGACCAGCCGCCGCCTCGGCGCCCCGACGTGCCGTGCGAGACGCAGGAGCTGCCTGACCTGGCCGCCCCGTTCGCCCCCGTCACGGCGTTCGGAGGCTCGGGCGGGTCCGGCGCCGGGCCGCTGCCGCTCCCGCTCGGCGAGCCCTTCGACACCGACGCGCTGCGCCGGGCCGAGCAGCTCTTCAAGGAACACGAGGCGAGGCAGGCGCGGCGATGAGGACCGCGATCCGCAAGCACCTCGCCGACTTCCTCGCGGTGATCGCGCTGTTCGTGCTCGGCAGCGGCGTCGCCGCGTACATCCTCTCCAACCAGCGACTGCGCTTTCCGTTCATCGAGGACAAGCCCTTCGTGGTCAAGATGGAGCTCGAGAACGCCCAAGCCGTGCAGCCTGGCCAGGGCCAGACGGTCCGCAGCGCCGGCGTCGAGATCGGCAAGATCGGCGACGTCGAGCTGGAGGAGGGCGTGGCGGTCGTCGAGATGGAGCTCGAGCGGCGCTACGAGGGCTACGTGCGCGAGGACGCGAGCGCGCTGCTGCGCACCAAGACCGGGCTGAAGGACATGTTCGTCGAGCTCGACCCGGGCGACGGGCGGCCGCTCGACGAGGGCGACCGGGTCCCGGTGGAGAACACCGCGCCGGACATCGACCCCGACGAGGTGCTCGCCGCGCTCGACGCCGACACGCGCGACTACCTGAAGCTGCTCGTGTCCGGGGCCGGCAAGGGGCTCGACGGGCACGGCGAGGACCTGCGCGAGACGTTCCGCCGCTTCTCGCCGCTGCATCGCGACCTGAACCGGGTCACCGAGGCGATCGCCGACCGGCGCCAGAACCTGCGACGCCTGATCCACAACTACAGCCTGCTGGTCGACGAGCTGGGCGGCAAGGACGAGGACCTGACCCGCCTCGTCAAGGCCTCGAACGCCGTGTTCGACTCGTTCGCAGCCGAGGACTTGAACGTCTCGGCCTTCGTGGCGAAGCTGCCGGGCTCGCTGCGCGAGACGCGCGTGGCGCTCGGGAAGGTCGATCGGCTCGGGCAGCGGCTCGGCCCGGCGCTCGAGTCGCTGCGCCCGCCGTTCCGCAAGCTCGACGAGGCAAACGCAGCGGTGCTGCCGTTCGTGGAGGAGGCGACGCCTATCGTCCGCGACGAGATCCGCCCCTTCGCCCGCGCCGGCCAGCCGTTCTTCAGGGACCTCGGCAGGGGCGCCCGCGACCTCGCGAAGGCGGGGCCGGACCTGACCCGGACCTTCCGTGGCCTCAACCGCCTGTTCAACATCGGCGCCCACAACCCGAACGGGAGCGAGGGGCTCACCGGCGAGCTGGCTCAGGACCGGGCGCGCGACGAGGGCTACCTCTACTGGCTCGCCTGGACCGCGCAGAACACGGTCTCGCTGTTCAGCACCAGCGACGCCCAGGGCCCCTTCCGTCGCATCTTCCTCGGCGGCGTGAACTGCAACACGTTCACCGGCGAGGGAGTGCCGCAGCCGATCTCGGACGCGCTCGGCGACGCGGGGGTGTGCGCCAAGTGATCAAGCAGACCCCGAGCCTCGGCCGGATCCTCGCGATGGCGGTCTTCGCGCTGTCGTGCTTCGCGCTCGTCATGTTCCTGTGGCTCGCGTTCGGCGGCTCGATCCCGCTGCGCCCCGAGGGCTATCGCGTGCAGGTCGCGTTCCCCGAGGCGGCGACGCTCGCCGAGGAGGCGGACGTCCGGATCTCCGGCGTCAACGTCGGCAAGGTCAAGACGAAGCGGCTCGACGAGGGTGGCAACCGCACGATCGCCGAGCTCGAGCTCGACGAGGCGTTCGCGCCTGTCCCCCGCAGCACGCGCGCGATCCTGCGCCAGAAGACGCTGCTCGGTGAGACCTACGTGGAGCTCTCGACGGGCGACAGGTCGTCCGGCATGCTCGAGGACGGGGACCGCCTGCCGAACTCGCAGGTCGAGCCAACCGTTGAGCTCGACGAGATCTTCGGCGCCTTCGACGAGCCGACCAGGAGGGCCTTCCAGGAGTGGGTCGACGGGCTCGCCAAGGCCAGCGAGGGCGAGGCTCCGGAGGACCTGAACGACGCGTTCGGCAACCTGGCCCCGTTCGCCACCGACGGCGCGGAGCTGCTGCGGGTGCTCGACGAGCAGGAGACCGCGGTGCACCAGCTGTTCCGGAACACCGGCCGGGTGTTCGGGGCGATCAACGAGCGCGAGGGCGCGCTGCGCGAGCTGATCGTCAACTCCAACAACACCTTCGACGCGGTCGCCTCGCGCGACGAGGCCCTGGCCGAGACCTTCCGGATCTTCCCGGTATTCCTCGACGAGTCGAGGGTGACGCTGGCGCGGCTCGAGGACTTCTCGCGCGACACCCGCCCGCTCGTGAACGACCTCAAGGCACCGGCCGACGACCTGGGCCCGACCGTGCGCGACCTCGGCGACCTCGCGCCGGACCTCGAGAACCTGTTCCGTGACCTGCCGCCGCTGATCGCCGCCTCACGGCGCAGCGTGCCGCAGATGGAGCGCGTGCTCGAGGAGGCCGAGCCGCTGTTCGAGGAGATGCACCCGTTCTTCGAGCAGCTCAACCCCATCCTGTCGTACTTCAACTTCCACCAGGCGACGCTGGCCGGCTTCATCTCGAACGCGGCTCCCGACCTCTCCGGCGACTTCGGCGGCGACCGCTACCAGGTGAACGTCGCGACCATCGAGTCCACCTCGTTCACGCGCCACACGAAGCGCCCCGACAGCGAGCGCGGCAACGCCTATTTGCAGCCGAACGCGCTGCAGCGTGCCATCGCGCTCGGGACGGTCGAGAGCTTCGACTGCGCCCCCTCCGGCGGCGAGGTGCGCGACGCCCAGGACGCCGAGGGTGCCAACCCGCTGCAGAAGGACGGCCTGAAGCGGGCGCCCTGCCTGGTCGCGCCGCCGTCGATGTACAACGGCAAGCAGTTCGTCGGGCTCGAGAGCGGCGAGGCGCCGACCCGGCGCGCGCCCGGATTCCGCGAGGGCAACAAGCCCGCCGTGGATCCGAACCCTGCCGACCCGCGCGACTGACACACTCGGCGCATGCCGTTTCTCTTCGGCGCGGCGTACCGGAGGCTCGGGACGAGGTACTTCGCTTCGCCCGTCGTACTGCTCACTTTGAGCACCTTTCGCCTGTTGAAGATGAAAGAAACTGGCGTGGAAGCACGAGGTGAGGCAGAGTTGAGGGGGATCACAGAGCCGGTGGCCCTGTACAGAGCGGCCACCGACTTGGACGAACGTTCGACCCTCCGGAGCGAATCGCTAATCACGGACGCGTGATCTGCCGAGAAAACTGACGTGGCCCCCTTCCACCCCCTGCGTCACGATGCGCGGGCTTTCACCGCCCGTGCCGGAGCGGCATTCGCCGTCTTCTTGACGATCGCATTCGTGCTGCTCGCGGGTGGAGGAGAGCAGCGTCTTGCCAGTGCCGAGGCCAAGGGGGACACCGGCGCCGGCGATGCGGCTGTTCTGGGTCAGACTGAGGCTCCGACCGCCGAGGCACCGGCTCCCGAGCCGGTGCTCGGCGCGGAGCCCTCTGCGTCTGTGCCGGAGCCCGTCGAGCCGCCGCCGGTCGCGGAGCTCCCCGCGGAGGTGTCGCCCGCCTCGAAGCTGGCCGCTTCCGAGCCGGCCGCGACTTCGCAGCCGCCGGCGGGCGTTCCGCCTCTGAGCGACGACGACGGGGACGACTGGGACGACCGGGAAAACGGCGGGGATGACGCCGAGAGCGGACGCTTCGGCGGCGGCGGCAAGGGCGCCGACGACGACCACGGCGACGACGACGACGACCACGGCGACGACGACGGCGATGGCTGGAGCGGCGGGGGCAAGGGCGGGGACGACGACCACCGCGGCTGGGTTGGCAGGCCTGGGGACATCGGCGGCGGCGAGCAGGGCGACGACGACCGCGGTCAGCCCAGCCGCGGCAGGTTCGGCCGCGAGGCCCCGCCCAGCGGCGGCGGCAAGGGCAGCGAGCCCGGGGACCAGAACGGCCAGGGCCAGGACGACGAGCCCGCTCCGAGCGGTCGGCCGCAGGTGACCCTGCCCGCCGGCCCGGAGCCCGGCGCGAGCTCGGAAGGGCCCGGTCAGCCGCCCAGCGGCGAGCAGCCGGTGGCAGGCGACGGCACCGGCACGCTCCGCGACCGCACCCGTGAGGGCGAGCCCTCCAACGGGAGGCAGACCCGCAGCTTCACGACGACTTCCGCCGGTGCCGGCGGCACTGACGCCGGCCCCGTCGGCAGCGGCGGGG
>JBOGXT010000671.1:0-2935 GCA_050694635.1 Thermoleophilaceae bacterium | reverse complement strand
GCTCCCACGTCGCCAACGTGCTGCGGCGGCTGCGGCGGATCGCCGCCGCGTACGGGACGGAGCCCCGGTTCGTGCTCGCGAGCGCGACGATCGCGAACCCGGGCGAGCTCGCGGAGCGGCTGACCGGGTTGCCGGAGGTGACGGTGGTCGACCGCGACGGCTCGCCCGGTGGGCACCGGACGATCGCGATGTGGAACCCGCCGATCACCGACGAGCAGCTCGCGACGCGGCGCTCGCCGCTCGCCGAGGCCGCCGACATGCTCGCCGAGCTCGTCACGCAGGGCGCGCGCACGATCGTGTTCATGAAGTCGCGCAAGGCGGTCGAGCTGATCTCCCGCTTCGCGCAGCTCGCGCTCGAGGACGCGGGCCGCGGCGACCTGGCCGAGCGGATCGCTCCCTACCGCGCCGGCTACACGCCGCAGCAGCGGCGCGAGCTCGAGCGCCGGCTGGTGGACGGCGAGCTGCTCGGCGTCGTCTCGACCGACGCGCTCGAGCTGGGGATCGACATCGGCTCGCTCGACGCGGCGATCTGCGTGACGTTCCCGGGCACGGTCGCCTCGCTGCGCCAGATGTGGGGCCGGGCGGGCCGCCGCGGCCGCGGGCTGGCGCTGTACGTGGCCGGCGAGGACGCGCTCGACCAGTTCTTCTGCCGCCACCCCGACGAGTTCCTCGACCGCCCGGTGGAGGCGGCGATCCTCGATCCCTTCAACGAGCAGGTGCACGCCGCGCACCTGCTGTGCGCGGCGCACGAGGGGCCGCTGGAGGACGCCGACGCGGAGTTCCTGGGGCCGCAGTGGCGGCGGTTCGCGGACGCGCTGGTGTCAGCCGGCGACCTGCGCGAGCGCCCTGGCGGCACGTTCGTCCCCCGCCGCCCGGAGGAGTTCCCGGCGGCCGCCGTCTCGCTGCGCTCGGCGAGCCGCGACGGCGTGGTGATCGTCGACGGCTCGTCCGGCGAGCTGCTCGGGACGGTCGACCTCCAGCGCGCGCACACCACCGTGCACGACGGCGCCGTCTACCTGCACGGCGGCCGCGCCTACGAGGTGGACGGGCTCGACCTCGAGGGCCGCCGGGCGCTCGTGCACCCGTTCGAGGGCGACTGGTACACGCAGCCCAAGAAGGAGACCGACACCTACATCGAGCGGCTGATCGAGCGCCGCACCGCGCTCGGCGTGACGCTCTCGTTCGGGACCGTCGTCGTGACCGAGCAGGTGCTCGCCTACCAGAAGAAGCGCCTGGCCGACCACGAGGCGATCGACCTCGTGGCGCTCGACCTGCCGCAGACCTCGTTCGCCACGCAGGCGCTGTGGTACGAGCTGCCGGGGGAGGGCGGCCTCCCGCTCGACCAGCTGCTCGGCTCGCTGCACGCCGCCGAGCACTCCCAGATCGCCGTGCTCCCGCTGCTGGCGATGTGCGACCGGTGGGACATCGGCGGGCTCTCCACGAACCTGCACCCGCAGACCGGCGGGCCGACGATCTTCATCTACGACGGGCACCCCGGCGGGATCGGCATCACCCGCCGGGGCTTCCAGGCGTTCGAGGCGCTGGTGGACGACGCGCACCGGCTCGTGACCGAGTGCCCGTGCGAGAAGGGCTGCCCGTCGTGCGTTCAGTCGCCCAAGTGCGGCAACCTCAACGAGCCGCTGTCCAAGGCCGGCTCCGCCGCGCTCATGGGGCGGATGCTCGCGGCCTGACCGGCTGGCGCGACTGCTCGGGGCGGATGTACCGCTCGTGGATCGCGGCCCAGCGGTCGCGCGGCCAGTTCGGCCAGTCGATGGCGCCGCCCTCCAGCGCGTCCTCGAGGAAGTCCAGGTGGACGTGCCAGCCGGACCGGTTCTCGGTGACCCGGTCCTCGGGCAGCGCGATGTTCACCGTGAGCTGCAGCCGCGTCCCGCCGGGCGCCTCGTCGAGCTCCCAGCGCAGCGCGCCGTGGACGTCGGTGTCGTACTCGATCAGGCGCGGCGGGTCCAGCGCGGTGATCCGCCCTTCCGCGACCGCCTTCTCGTAGCGCTCGCCGTGCTCGTTGGTGTTGAGCCATTCGAGCCGGACGCGGCCGCCCTCCGCGAGGTCGACCTCCGCGGCCGCCAGCCAGCGGACGATCTCGTCGGGCTCGGTGATCGCGCTCCACACGCGGTCGATGGGGTGCTTGAGGTGGCGCTCGTAGCGCAGGACGCTGCGATCGCCGTGGGTCTCCAGGGTGCCGAGGTTCATCGTTCCTCCGTCTCGTCGAGGTGGCGCTGCAGGGCGTCGAGTCGCCGGGCCCAGAGGCGCCGGTAGGGCGCCAGCCAGGCGTCGATCTCCGCGAGCGGCTCCGGGCGCACCCGGTAGAAGCGCCGCTGGGCGTCGTGGCGGACCTCGACCAGCCCGGCCTCGCGCAGCACGCGCAGGTGCTTGGAGATGCCGGGCTGGCTGGCGTCGAGCCTCCTCACCAGCTCGCCGACCGGCCGCTCGCGGTCCAGCAGCAGGTCGAGGATGCGGCGGCGGGTGGGCTCGGCCAGGACGTCGAAGGTGGTCGCCACGGGAGCGAATATTGCCATACAGTTATGTACGTGTCAAGGCATATACGGCTCGCAGGAACCCGTGCAGCGCTTGAGCCGGCCGCCGCGGGGGCCGACCCTGCCCGGGTCATGCGACGCTGGCTGATCCCGCTCGTCGCGCTCGCCTTCGCGCCCGCCGCGCACGCCCAGACGGGCGGGGCCGAGTTCCCGCCGCGGCCTGCCGCCAGCTCGTTCTCCGTGTCGCCGGCGGTGCTCGCGCCGGGCGCGGAGTTGACCGTGACGTACCGGATCGACGGCCGGCCGCGGCGGATGCGCGTGCGGATCGACCTCGTGCCGGAGGCCGGCGGCCCGGTCGCCGCGCGGCTGCGGCTCGGCCGGCAGCGCACAGGCCGGACGCTGACCGCTCGCTGGCGCCCGCAGCTCGCTCCGGGCCGCTACCG
>JBOGXT010000670.1:0-4279 GCA_050694635.1 Thermoleophilaceae bacterium | reverse complement strand
GGCCTCGCCGGCGAGCCAGATCGCGAGCAGCCCCGCCGCGTGCACGCCGGCCAGCGGGAGCAGCATCCCGACCCCGCGCCGGTCGATCAGCCGCCCCTGGAAGGGAGCGCCGGCCGCGCTCCCGAGCGCCAGCGCACCCGCGCACAGGCCGGCCGCGGCGAACGAGTCGCTCACCTCCTCGACGTAGAGCAGGATCGCGAGGCCGCTGATGCCGATCGGGAGGCGGCCGATCAGCGTGGCCAGCACGATCATGGCCACCCCGGGCGTGCGGAGGATCCGTGCGTAGACGCCCACCCCGTGAGGATGGCAAGCTACGCCGCCGTGGAACCGGACGCAGTGGAGATCCGCGTCGTGGCCTGCCTGGTCGAGAAGCAGCGCACGACGCCCGACCAGTACCCGCTCACGCTCAACTCGCTGCGCCTGGCCTGCAACCAGTCGACGAACCGCGACCCGGTCGTCGACTACGACGAGGGCACCATACGCTCGGCGCTCGACCGGCTGGGCCGGCGCAAGTGGACCACGCTGGCGAGCTGGTCCACGGCCCGCTCGGTGAAGTACAAGCACGTGCTCGACCAGGCGCTCGGCCTCACGCCCGGCCAGCTCTCGCTCCTCGCCGTGCTGATGCTGCGCGGCCCCCAGACGCCGGGTGAGCTGCGGACCCGGGCGGAGCGCATGCACCGCTTCGATTCCAACGAGGACCTCGACCGGACGCTGCGCGAGCTGATCGACCGCGAGCTGGCGGCGCCGCTGCCGCGCCGTCCCGGCGAGCGGGGGCAGCGCTACGCCCACCTGCTGGAAGGGGAAGCGGCGGAGGCGGCGCCAATGGACACGGCGCCCGCGCCAACGCCCGACCGGGCGGGGCCGGCCGCGGACGGCGGCCTCGGCGAACGCGTCGACCGGCTCGAGGCGGAGGTCTCGGCGCTGCGCGCCGAGCTGCATTCGCTGCGTGAGCAGCTCGGGGCCTGAGCGAACGCAATTCGGCCAGGCGAAGTGCGCCGGCCTCACCCCTCGGGGGAAACGACCCGAAAAAGGGTGCATGCTCCCGGTGGCCCAGCGGGACGCGCAGCTCGCCCCTGCCATCCCTCCCGTCGACCCGAGTCCTCGGTTCGCCGCGCGCGTGGCGAGTGGCATCTTCGCCGGCCTGGCCCTGATCCTGTTCGTGATCGGGGTGCTGCCGCACCAGGGCCCCGCCTACGTCCCGCGCCTCGTCATCGCCGGAGCGTGTGCGGTGTTCGCCGTTGTGCTTCACCTGACCGCCGAGCGGATCGGGCCGATCGGCCTCCACGCGGCCGCCACCTGCGGCACGCTGCTCGTCTCGCTCCACCTGCTGCTGTCGGTCGACGCCACGACGCTGTCCGACGAGATGCTCTACAGCTGGCTCGCGCTCTACGCGGCCTACTTCTTCTCCGTGCGCCAGGCGGCCGCCCAGCTCGCGCTGATGAGCGGCGCCTACCTCGGCGTGCTGGTCGTGTCCTTCCCGTCGGACGCGGTGGCCGGCAGCTGGCTCACGCTCGTGGGCGTGATCTTCCCCGCCGCCGCGCTGCTGCGCGCCGTGCGCGACGCGGTCACCGGGCTCGTCCGCAGCCTGGCCGAGGCGGCACGCACCGACACCCTCACCGGCCTCAAGAACCGACTCGCGCTCGAGCAGGAGATCCACGTCGAGGTGGAGCGCACGCTCCGGAGCGAGGAGGAGCTGAGCATCGTCATCGGCGACCTCGACCACTTCAAGGCGGTGAACGACGAGCTGGGCCACCGCGCCGGAGACGAGGCGCTGGTGCGGATCGGCCAGATCCTGCACAACCGCCGCCGCGCCGGCGACTCGATCGCGCGAACGGGAGGCGAGGAGTTCACGGTCTTGCTTCCGGGCGCCTCCGAGCACGAGGCCTACCTGGTGGCGGAGCGGATGCGCGTGACGGTGGAGCGGGAGTTCGCCACCCACCCGGTGCCGCTCACGTTCAGCTTCGGCGTGGCCACCTACCCCGAGCACGGACGCAACGCCGATGCGGTGATCGAGGCCGCCGACCAGGCGCTCTACGCGGCCAAGGCGCTCGGCCGCAACAGGTCCGTGATCTTCAACCGCGAGATCTCGGCGATCTTCGCGCCCGAGCCGGGCGGCCGCGGCGTGGACGAGACGCACCTCGCCACGCTGCTCTCGCTGGCCGAGGCGCTCGACCTGCGGGACACCGGAACCGCCGCCCACTCGCGCACGGTCGGCCGTTATTGCGGGCTGATCGCGAAGGAGCTCGAGCTGGCCTCCGAGCGCATCAAGCGCATCGAGGTGGCCGGCGTGCTGCACGACATCGGCAAGATCGGTCTGCCGGACGCGATCCTGCAGAAGCCGGGCCGGCTCGGGCGCAACGAGCTCGCCGAGATCCGCACGCACCCCGAGATCGGCGCGCAGGTGCTGAGCGGGCGCGGCCTCGAGGACCTGCGCGGCTGGGTGCTCGCCCACCACGAGCGGCCGGACGGGAAGGGCTACCCGGCCGGCCTCGGCGACGCGGAGATCCCGCTGGAGGCGAAGATCCTCGCCGTGGCCGACGCCTTCGAGGCGATGACCGCCGACCGCGTCTACCGCGAGGGCATGGGCACGAAGGCGGCGCGGGCGGAGCTGCTGCGTTGCGCGGGCACCCAGTTCGACCCGCGCGTGGTCGCGGCGTTCATGGCCGTGCTGGACCGTCTCGAGCAGGAGCGCGCATACTCGGCGGCGTGAAGCCGCTGAAGAACTCGGTCTCGCTCGTCATCGAGGGCCGGGATGGGTTGCTGCTGGTGCGGCGGCCTAGGAATGACGAGAGCCTGCCCGGCGAGTGGGGCCTGCCGGCCGCCACGCTTCGGCCCGGCGAGGCCGAGGAGGACGCCGTGCGGCGGGCGGGCAGGGACAAGCTCGGGGTGGAGGTGCGGCCGATCCGCGCCGTCGGCGAAGCCGAGGACGAGCGCTCCAAGTACCGGATCCGGATGCGCGACTGGGTGGTGGAGATCGCCGCCGGCGAGCCGTCCGTGCCGCAGCCCGGCGAGGGCACCCAGTACGAGAGCTGGCGCTGGGGCGACCCCGCCGAGCTCGTGCCGGCCGCTCGGCACGGGTCGCTCTGCGCCCGGGTGCTGCTGCGCGAGCGTGGGATTGCGCCGGACTAGGCTCCCGAAGGTGACCTCAGGCCCGGGCATCCTCGCGCGCGGACCGTGGCAGGCGGACCAGGTCGAGGCGCGCTGGCTGCCCGAGGCCTACGAGCCGCCGGCCGAGATCCAGCGCCTGGCCGATGCCGCGGTCGACGAGCTGCGCGACCGCGGCTCGCCCGCACACGACGGGCTGGCCACCCGCCTCGCCGGCTGGAGCGAGGACGCCGGCCGGCTCGTGCTGGAGCTGCAGCCCTCGCGCTGGGCGCTGCGCCTGGTCGAGGGCAACGCCTGCCGGAGCCTGACCGCGCTCTGCGTCGTGCGAGCCGAGGACGGGCGCTGGCTCGCCGGCCACCGCGCGGAGTGGGTGTCGACGTGGGCCGGGCGCTGGGCGCTGGGCGCCGGCGGCTCCGTCGACCTGGGCGAGAGCCCGGCCGCCACGCTGTCCCGCGAGCTGCGCGAGGAGTGGCGGCTCGAGCCCGAGCGCCTCAGCGTCGAGGCGCTGGTCGGGCTGCCGGACCGGATGGCGATGCTGGTCGGCCTGGCGACGGTCGCCGACGGCTCCGACCCGGTGCCGGACGAGGAGCACGACGAGTGGGCCTGGTGGCCAGCGGACGTGGAGCGCTGGCCCGAGGAGGCGGACCCTCGGCTCAGGCTGATGGCACGCCTACTGGACAGCTGACACCGGTGCCGCCCAGCCCGCAGTAGCCACCGGGGTTCTTCGCGAGGTACTGCTGGTGGTAGTCCTCCGCGTAGTAGAGCTCCTGCGCGTCGACGATCTCGGTCGTGACGTCACCGTAGCCGGCCCCGCTGAGGCGCTCGGCGTAGCGGTCGCGCGAGGTCTCCGCGGCGGCGCGCTGCTTGTCCGAGCTCACGTAGATCCCCGACCGGTACTGGGTGCCGACGTCGTTGCCCTGGCGCATCCCCTGCGTCGGGTCGTGGCCCTCCCAGAACAGGCGCAGCACCTCCTCGAACGAGATCTCGGCCGGGCGGAAGACCACGAGCACGACCTCGTTGTGGCCGGTCTTCCCGCTGCAGACCTCCTCGTAGGTCGGGTTGGGCGTGTAGCCGCCGGCGTAGCCGACCGCCGTGGTGTACACGCCGGGCGCCTGCCAGAAGGTTCGCTCGGCGCCCCAGAAGCAGCCCATCCCGACCACCACCTGCTCGGTGT
>JBOGXT010000669.1:0-4131 GCA_050694635.1 Thermoleophilaceae bacterium | reverse complement strand
GGATGTCGTCCATCCCGCCCGCACCCGGCCCGCCGGCGCCGTCGCCGGAGAGGCCGTTGGCGCCGGCGACCAGCGCCGCGCCCTGGTCGCGCAGGGCCTCGACGCGGTCGGCGTCGGTGAAGATCGCCAGGTACTTGATCAGGATCTCGGCGGCCTCGCGCAACGCGGTCTGCGGGTCGAGCGAGCCGTCGGTCTCGATGTCGAGCGTGAGCTTGTCGTAGTCGGTCTTCTGGCCCACGCGGGCGGCGTCCACGGAGTACGCCACGCGCTTCACGGGCGAGAAGATCGAGTCGATCGGGATCACGCCGATCGGCTGGTCCGGTGTCTTGTTGTCCTCCGCCGGCGAGTAGCCGCGGCCGTGGCCGATCGTGAGGTACATCTCGAGCTTGGTCTTCTTCTCGAGCGTGGCGATGCGGGTGTCGGGGTTGAGGATCTCGACGCCCGAGGGCAGGTCGATGTCGCCCGCGGTCACGTCACCGGGTCCGGTCACGACCAGCGGGGCCTCGATCTCCGCCGCATCCGAATGCATGCGACAGACGATCTCCTTGAGGTTGAGGACGATGTCCGTCACGTCCTCCTTGACGCCGTTGATCGTGGAGAACTCGTGCGCGACCCCCTCGATGCGAACGCTGGTCACCGCCGCTCCGGCCAGCGACGACAGCAACACGCGACGAAGCGAGTTGCCGAAGGTGTAGCCGAAGCCGCGATCCAGCGGCTCGATCGTGAAGGTCCCGCGGTTGTCCTCGACCTTCTCGGCGGAAATCTGGGGAGTCTGAAACTCGATCATTGGAGAGGGTTTCCTTCGCTTGTGTTCGCCCCACGCCCCTGCATGGCTGGGTGCGAGTCTGGTCCTACTTCGAGTAGAGCTCGACGATGAGCTGCTCCTGGACCGGCGAGGTGATCTCGGCCCGCTCTGGCAGGCGGAGGACCTTCGCGGTCAGCCCGTCGTGGTCGGCCTGCAACCACGCCGGCACTACGGAGGTGAGCTCTGTGGCCTCGCGGACGACGGGCTCCACCGGAGCGCTGGGCTTCATGGTGATCACGTCGTCCTCGCGTAGCTGGTAAGAGGGGATGTTCACGCGCCGGCCGTTGATCGCCCAGTGGCCGTGGCGGATCATCTGGCGCGCCTGGCGCCGGGAGGCGGCGAAGCCGAGCCGCACGAGCACGTTGTCGAAGCGCGATTCGAGCAGTCGCAGCAGGTTCTCGCCGGTCACGCCGGGCTGCCGGCTGGCCTTGGAGTAGTAGTTGCGGAACTGCTTCTCGAGCACGCCGTAGTAGCGGCGCGCCTTCTGCTTCTCGCGCAGCTGCAACCGGTACTCCGACTGGCGCGAGCGCCCGCGGCCGTGGTCGCCGGGCGGGTAGTTGCGCCGCTCGACGCCGCACTTGTCCGTCAGGCAACGCTCGCCCTTCAGGAACAGCTTCATGCCCTCGCGGCGGCACTGCTTGCACTGGGCGCCGGTGTCGCGGGCCATCAGACTCGCCTCCGCTTGCGCGGCCGGCAGCCGTTGTGGGCCTGCGGGGTCACGTCCTTGATCGAGGTGATCTCGAGCCCGGCGGCCTGCAGCGAGCGGATCGCCGTCTCGCGGCCCGAACCCGGGCCCTTCACGAACACCTCGACCTTCTGGAGGCCGTGCTCCATGCCCTTGCGCGCCGCGGCGTCGGCCGTGACCTGCGCGGCGAACGGCGTGGACTTGCGCGACCCCTTGAAGCCGGCGCCGCCGGCCGACTCCCACGCGATCACGTTGCCGTCCTTGTCGGTCAGCGACACGATCGTGTTGTTGAAGCTCGTCTTGATGTGCGCCTGGCCGAAGGGCACGTTCTTGCGAACGCGCCTGCGTCCGCGCGGCCTGCGGGGCTGCGGCATCTAGCTGGTCACCTCAGTGCTTCCTGATCTTCTTCTTGCCGCCGCCGGCTGCTGACCCACGCTTGGGTCCCTTGCGCGAGCGGGCATTCGTCTTGGTGCGCTGGCCGTTGGCCGGCAGGCCGCGCCGGTGGCGCAAGCCCTTATACGAGCCGATCTCCATCAGCCGCTTCACGTTCTGCGAGCGCTCGCGCCGCAGATCGCCCTCCACGAGCAGGTCGTCGACCTTCTCGCGCAGCTTGCGGACCTCGTCCTCGGTGAGGTCCTTCACCTTCCGGTCCGGCTCCACGCCCGCCTCGGCCAGGACCTGGTTCGAGGTCGACCGGCCGATGCCGTAGATGTACGTCAGGCCGATCTCGGCCCGCTTGTTGAGTGGAATGTTGATGCCTGCGATGCGTGCCATCTTCTAGCCCTGCCGTTGCTTGTGCCGTGGGTTCTGACAGATCACGAGCACAGCACCGCCACGGCGGATGACCTTGCACTTCTCGCACATAGGCTTGACTGATGCGCGGACCTTCATAGCTCCGGAATCCGGGGAACGTATCGAAACGAGGACCGGCGCGGCAGCCCAGGAGACGGCCACGCGCCGACCGATAAGAGTAGCAGCCGCTAGGCCGAGGCCGCAGCGGCCTGGACGCCGCTCTCGACCACCTCGTGCCAGGGCGTGAGGATGCGCGGTCCGTCCCCCGTGATGGCGACGGTGTGCTCGAAATGGGCAGCCAGGGAGCCGTCCTGCGAGTACACGGCCCAGTTGTCGGAGCCCATCCGCACGTGGTGGGTGCCGGCGTTGACCATCGGCTCGATCGCCAGCACCATGCCCTCCTCCAACTCCGGCCCCGTGCCGGGATCGCCGAAGTTCGGGATCTGCGGGTCCTCGTGCATGTCGCGCCCGATCCCGTGGCCCACCAGCGAGCGGATCACCGCGAAGCCGTCGGCCTCGACGCGGGTCTGGATCGCGTGCGAGACGTCCCCCAGCCGGTTCCCCACCTGGCAATGGTCGACGGCCGCGAACAGCGAGGCGCGGGTGGTGGCCAGCAGGCGCGAGGCGATCGGCGTCACGTTGCCGATCGGGTGGGTGATCGCGGCGTCGGCGACCCAGCCGTCGTGGATCACGCCGATGTCAATCGAGAGGATGTCGCCTCGGTTGAGCCGGTAGGAGCCGGGGATGCCGTGCACCACCATCGAGTTGGGCGACGCGCAGATCGCGCCGGGGAAGCCGCGGTAGCCCTTGAAGGCCGGCTCCGCGCCCTGCGACCGGATGAACCGCTCGGCGGCCTCGTCCAGCTCGGCGGTGGTCACCCCAGGCCGAGCCTTCGAGCGCAGGATCTCGTGGCAGCGCACGAGGATCCTGCCGGCCGCGGCCATCCTCTCGATCTCGTCGGGTGTCTTTCGCACGATCACGGCGCGCTAGATCTCGGCTTCGAGGGCGAGTGTCGCCAGTGTGGCACGAATGCGGCTGTGGACCTCGTCCGGCGTGCGGGTGCCGTCGAAGCGCCGCAGCAGGCCGCGGGCCTCGTACCACTCGATCAGCGGCTCGGTCTGCTCGTGATAGACGGCGAGGCGGTTCCTGATGGTCTCCGGCTTGTCGTCGTCGCGCTGAACCAGCCGCGAGCTGTCCTGGTCGCAGACCCCCTCGTTCTTCGGCGGGTCGAACTCTACGTGGTAGACGTGGCCCGCCTTCACGCAGGTGCGCCGCCCGGACAGCCGGCGGATCACCTCCGCGTCGGGCGCCTCGATCAGGATCACGGCGGTGAGCGAGCGGCCGCGCTCCTCGAGCGCGCTCTCGAGCATCTCGGCCTGGCCGAATGTGCGCGGGAAGCCGTCGAGCAGGAAGCCGTCCTCGGCCTCGGGCGAGTCGAGCCGTTCGGCGATCACGCGGCAGATCAGCTCGTCGGGCACGAGCTCGCCGCGCTCCATGTACTGCTTGGCCTCGCGGCCGAGCTCGCTTTCGGCCTCGACCGCCTCGCGCAGGATGTTGCCCGTGGCGTAGTAGGGGAGGCCGAAGTCGTCCACGAGGCGCTCCGCCTGAGTCCCCTTCCCGGCCCCAGGCGGGCCGAGGAGGACCAGGTTGCGCTCGCTCACTTCAGGAAGCCCTCGTAGTTGCGCATCATCAGTTGCGCCTCGAGCTGCTTCATAGTGTCGAGCGCCACGCCGACCACGATCAGGATCGACGTGCCGCCGAAGAAGAAGTTGGCGCTCGTCTGGTTGATGAGGATGGTCGGCAGCGCCGCGACCGCGGCCAGGTAGAGCGCGCCCGGGAAGGTCAACCG
>JBOGXT010000668.1:0-12903 GCA_050694635.1 Thermoleophilaceae bacterium | reverse complement strand
CCCCCGTCGTTGGCGTGCGCGACCGGGACCATCCCCGCCGCCACGGCGGCGGCCGAGCCGCCGCTCGACCCGCCCGTGGAGCGCGACGTGTCCCACGGGTTGCGCGTGGGCCCGTAGGCGCGCGGCTCGGTGGTCGGCAGGATCCCGAGCTCGGGCGTGTTGGTCTTGCCGAGGTTCACGAAGCCGGCCTCGCGGAAGCGCCGCGCGAGCCAGGTGTCCTCCGGCTCGGTCCAGCCGAGGTCGCGCAGGAAGGTCATGCCCTCGTGGAACGGATCGCCGGCCGTGTGGCAGGTCAGGTCCTTGAGCAGGAACGGAACGCCCCGGAACGGGCCGTCGGCCGGCTCGGTCTCGAGCGCCTGCTCGAACAGCGGATGGATCACCGCGTTCAGCTCGCCGTTGAGCGCCTCGATGCGCTCGATGGAGGCCTCGAGCAACTCGCGCGAGGAGACCTCCCCGGTGCGGACGAGCTCGGCGTGGGCTGTGGCGTCGAGCGGGTCCATTGAAGCGGGGAGCCTAATCGACCGATAAATATGTCCGAAACCCGACCGGAATTTGGTACTTTGCCCTCATGGAACCCGCATCGGCTCCACCCAAGAGGAAAGCGAACGCAGCGCAGCCGGCCGAGCCGGCTGCTCGCGCAAGGCAAGCGAACGCAGCGCAGCCGGCCGAGCCGGCTGCTCGCGCAAAGCACGGCAGGAAGGGCTCGCTCGAGAACCCCGAGGTGCTCGAGAACGTCCCCGGGCACATCATCCCGATCCTGGAGCGCGAGTTCGACGACTTCGACAACGAGGCAGAGAAGTTCCTCGCCGGCGACATGCCCGAGGATCAGTTCATCGGCTTCCGCCTGAAGCAGGGCGTCTACGGCCAGCGCCAGGCCGACGTCCAGATGATCCGGGTGAAGCTGCCGTTCGGCGGCATCACGCCCGAGCAGATGGAGGCCTTCGCCGACGTGGTGGAGAAGTACGCGCCCCTGAACAAGGGCCACATCACCACGCGCCAGAACATCCAGCTCCACCACATCCCGCTGCGCGACGCCGCGGCTGCGATTCGCGAGCTGTCCGACTCCGGCCTGTCGAGCCGCGAGGGCTGCGGGAACACCGTTCGCAACGTCACCGGCGACCCCTGGGCCGGGGTCTGCGAGGGCGAGCTCTTCGACCCGACGCCGTACGTGGGCGCGTACGTGCGCTACTTCGTGCGGCACCCCACGACCCAGCTGATGCCACGCAAGGTGAAGACCGCCTTCACCGCCACCGACGAGGACCGCGCGATCACCGGCATCCACGACGTCGCGTTCATCCCGCGCATCCGGGACGGCGTCCGCGGGTTCGAGATGAGGGTCGGCGGCGGCACGTCGATCATGCCCCGCGTCGCGCCCACGCTCCGCGACTTCGTGGCCGCCGACGACGGCGAGTACCTGAAGGTCACCGAGGCCGTGCTGCGCATATTCGACCGGCAGGAGTGGCTGCGGGCCAATCGCGCGCGGGCGCGGATCAAGGTCTTCGTCGACAAGTTCGGCATCGAGGAGCTGCAGCGCCAGGTCGACGAGGAGCTGGAGGGCGACTGGGTCGCCGAGCGCGACTTCGACCCGCAGCCGCTGCTGTTCATCGACGACGAGGAGGCGGGAGCACCGGGCATCCCGATCGCGTACGCGAGCCCCAACGGGGACGGCAGCGAGTTCGAGCGCTGGCGCGCCACGAGCGTGCGGCCCCAGCGCCAGGGCGGGTTCTCGACCGTCCAGATCAAGGTGATCCGCGGTGACCTGACGCCCGAGCAGTTCCGCGGTCTCGCCGAGCTCATGCGCGAGTACTCGGGCGGCTACGCGCGCACCACGGTCCACCAGAATCTCGTGCTGCGCTGGGTGCGCGACGAGACGGTCTACGAGGTGTGGCGGGCGCTGAGCGAGCTGGGGCTCGGGGACGCCGGGGCCGACGAGATCAACGACGTGGTCAGCTGCCCCGGCACCGACTCGTGCAAGCTCGGCATCACGAGCTCGATGGGGCTGAACCACGCGGTCCGCGAGCGCATCGAGGCGATGGAGATCGACGATCCGCTCACGCGTCGGGTACACATCAAGATGTCCGGCTGCCCGAACGGCTGCAGCCAGCACCACATCGCCAACATCGGGTTCTACGGCGCCTCGATCAAGGTGGGCGAGCACACGATCCCCGCGTACGTGGCCCACATCGGCGGCAACTACGAGGGCGGCGAGGTGCTGTACGGCGCCCGGCTGAAGGTGCGCCTGGCCGCCAAGCGCGTCCCGGAGGCGGTGGAGCGCTGGCTGCGCATGTACGAGCGCGAGCGCGAGAGTTGCGAGGCGTTCAACGCCTTCGCCGAGCGCGTCGGCAGCACCCGGTTCGAGGACGAGGCACGCGATCTGGCGCTGCCGATCGAGTTCTCGCTCGAGAACATGAGCCACTTCGTCGACTGGCAGCGCGGCGAGGCGTTCCAGGTGATCCGGGGTGAGGGCGAATGCGCGGTATAGAGGAAGCCGAATCCACGCTGCGCACCGCGGTCGACCACCACCACCCGCGGCTTGTCATGGCCTGCTCCTTCCAGAAGGAGGAGTCGGTGCTGATCGACCTCCTGATGCGGATCGAGCCCGCGGCGCGCGTGTTCACGATCGACACCGGCGTGCTCTTCCCCGAGACGCACGAGACGTGGCGCCTGATCGAGGCCCGCTACGGGCTGAAGGTCGAGGTGATCGACGCCCTGCCGCCGAACGGCGCGCCGTGGAGCGCGTCGAGCTGCTGCGGGGCCCGGAAGGTCGAGGCGCTCGACCGCGCGCTGGACGGAACGACGGGCTGGATCACGGGGATTCGCCGCGAGCAGTCACCCACACGCGCGGACGCCGAGCACGTCGAATGGGACGCCGCGCGCGGGGTGTGGAAGTTCAATCCGCTGGCCGACTGGAGCGACGGGGACGTGTGGAGCTACGTGCACGAACACGATCTTCCCTACCATCCGCTCCACGACAGGGGCTACGCTTCCATCGGCTGCGCCCCCTGCACCCTGCAAGGCAACGGCCGAGAAGGACGCTGGGCCGGCCAGCAGAAGACGGAGTGCGGCCTGCACGTATGAGCGTGCTCCGCGAGGCGCCGCATAAGCTCCGCGCCCACGACATGAGCTACGAGATCGCACACCTACGGGCGCTCGAGTCCGAGGCCATCCACGTGATTCGCGAGGTGGCCGCCGAGCTCGAGCGCGGCGTGCTGCTCTTCTCGGGCGGCAAGGACTCGGCGGTCCTGCTGCACCTGGCCCGCAAGGCGTTCCACCCGGCGGCCCTGCCGTTCCCGGTCATGCACGTGGACACGGGCCACAACTTCCCCGAGGTGATCGAGTACCGCGACCGCATGGTCGAGGAGCTCGGCGCGCGGCTGATCGTGGCGAGCGTGCAGGACTCGATCGACAACGGCCGCGTGATCGAGGAGCAGGGCCCGCGCGCGTCGCGCAACCGGCTGCAGTCTGTGACGCTGCTCGACGCGATCGAGGAGCACGGCTTCAAGGCCGCCTTCGGCGGCGCCAGGCGCGACGAGGAGCGCGCACGCGCGAAGGAGCGCATCCTCTCGTTCCGCGACGACTTCGGCCAGTGGGACCCCAAGGTCCAGCGGCCCGAGCTCTGGAACCTCTACAACGGCTTCGTCAAGCCGGGCGAGCACGTGCGCGTGTTCCCGCTCTCGAATTGGACCGAGATGGACGTGTGGCAGTACATCCGCGAGGAGCGGCTCGAGCTGCCCCCGATCTACTTCGCTCACAAGCGCGAGGTCTTTCGCCGCGACGGCATGCTCTACGCGGTGTCCGACTACGTCGAGCTGCTGCCGGACGAGGAGCCATTCGAGGAGTCGGTGCGCTTCCGCACCGTGGGCGACATGAGCTGCACCGGCGCGATCGCCTCCACGGCCGCCACGCTCGAGTCGGTCGTCGCGGAGATCGCCGCGACGCGCATCACCGAGCGCGGCGAGACGCGCGCCGACGACCGCATCTCCGAGGCCGCCATGGAGGACCGCAAGAAGGAGGGCTACTTCTAGGCATGTCCCCCGGAGCGGCCACGAACGGGCGACCCGTCGCCCGCACGTCGGAGCTGGTCCGCTTCGCCACAGCCGGCTCGGTGGACGACGGCAAGTCGACCCTGATCGGGCGGCTGCTCTACGACACCAAGTCGATCTTCGAGGACCAGCTCGAGCACGTCGAGGAAACCTCGAAGCGGCGCGGCGACGGCTACACGAACCTCGCGCTGCTCACCGACGGCCTGCGTGCCGAGCGCGAGCAGGGGATCACGATCGACGTCGCCTACCGCTACTTCCACACGCCGCGGCGCAAGTTCATCATCGCCGACACGCCGGGCCACGAGCAGTACACGCGCAACATGGTCACCGGCGCGTCCACCGCCGACCTCGCGCTGATCCTCATCGACGCCCGCAAGGGCGTGCTCGAGCAGTCGCGCCGGCACTCGTTCATCGCCTCGCTGCTGCGCATCCCGCACCTGGTCGTATGCGTCAACAAGATGGACCTCGTCGCGTTCGACCAAGAGGTGTTCGAGCGCATCACGTCCGAGTTCTCGGGCTGGGCGGCCAAGCTCGACATCCACGACGTGACCTTCATCCCGATCTCCGCGCTGCACGGCGACAACGTGGTGGAGCGCTCGGAGCGGATGTCCTGGTACGAGGGGCCGTCGCTGCTCTACCACCTCGAGCACGTGCACGTGGCGTCCGACCGCAACCTCCAGGACGCGCGCTTTCCCGTGCAGTGGGTCGTGCGGCCGATGACGGACGAGCACCACGACTACCGCGGCTACGCCGGCGAGGTGGCGTCGGGCGTGTTCCGCGCGGGCGACGAGGTCGTCGTGCTGCCGTCGGGGCGCTCCTCGCGTATCGCCGGCATCGACACCTACGACGGCGAGCTGGACGAGGCCTACCCGCCGCTGTCGGCCACGCTGCGGCTCGAGGACGACATCGACGTGTCGCGCGGGGACATGATCTGCCGCCCGCACAACCAGCCCGTCGAGGCGCGCGACATCGACGCGATGGTGTGCTGGATGTCAGAGCGCCCGCTCTCGACGTCCGGCCGCTACCGCATCAAGCACACCACGCGCACGGCGCTCGCCAAGGTGGACGAGCTGCTGTACCGGATCGACGTCAACTCGCTGCACCGCGAGGAGCGCGCCGCCGGGCTCGAGCTGAACGAGATCGGGCGGCTGCGCCTGCGCCTCTCCGCGCCGCTGTTCGTGGACGAGTACCGGCGCAACCGCGCCACCGGGAGCTTCATCCTCATCGACGAGTCGACGAACGACACCGTTGGTGCAGGGATGGTTCTCTAGCTAGTCTGCCGTTCTTGTGGACTTTGCCCTAATCGCCTTCGGCCTCGGCGTCGGGGTCCTCGTCGGCATGACCGGCATCGGCGGCGGGTCCCTGATGACGCCGATGCTCATCCTCGTCTTCGGCGTCACCCCGGTCACCGCGATCGGCACGGACCTCGCGTACGCCGCCGTGACCAAGACGGTCGGCGGCTACAAGCACCTGCGCCAGCGGACCGTCGACATGCGGCTGTCGAGTTGGATGGCGCTGGGCTCAGTGCCCGCCGCGATCGGAGGCGTCTGGGCGCTGGGCCTGCTCGAGGACGCGGCCGGCCGGGACTTCGACGACCTCGTGATCGCGATCCTGGCCGGCGCGCTGCTGCTCACGGGTGCGGCCACGCTGGTGCGCGCCTTCCTCAAGCGCATGCACGAGCGCGAGCGGGACACGATCGCCCTCGAACGCCGGCACAAGGTCGCGGCCGTGGTGCTGGGCGTGTCGGTGGGCTTCGTGCTCGGCGTGACGTCTGCCGGCAGCGGCGCGCTGATCGCGGTGGGGCTGATCCTGCTGTTCCGCCTCAGCCCGACGCGGGTGGTGGGCACAGACGTGTTCCACGCGGCCATCCTGCTGTGGGCGGCGGGACTCGCCCACGTGACCGCGGGCAACGTCGACTTCGGGCTGGCCGGCACGATCCTGCTGGGGTCGGTGCCGGGCGTGTGGCTGGGCAGCCACTGGTCGGTCCGCGTGGAGCCGGCCGTGCTGCGCACCACGCTCGCCGTGGTGCTGATCGGCGCGGGCCTCGCCCTGCTCATCAAGGCGGGCCTGGACATCCCGCTGGTGGTGATCGCACCGTTCCCGCTGGCCGTGCTCGCGCTGCTGGTGGTGACGATCGTGCGCGACCGGCGCAAGCGCCGAACCCGTGCCGTCGCGGCTCACCAGACGACGCCGGTGCGGTAGGCCGTGCTCAGCTCGGCGGGACCGGCGACCCTTCTCGAGCGCGAGCGCGAACTGTCGGAGCTGGGCGATGCATCGCCGCCGGGGCGCTGCTGGCGCTGCTCACGTCCGGGCGGATGCGGGTAGGGGCGGCGGCCGCGATGGACTCGACCTCAGGCGGGCGCCGCGAGAGCCGCGCGGCTTACCAGACGACCTCGGTGCCGTACGCGGCGAGCCGCGAATCGGCGCTGACGAGCGCGAGCCGCTCGGTCGTCGCCTGCGCGACCAGGAGCCGATCGAACGGATCACGGTGATGCCAGGGCAGGAGCTCGACCGCCTTGGCATGTATCGCCGTGACCGGCAGGGCGTCGAAGCCGAGCCGCGCCAGCGTCCGGGCCCATCCGTCTTCGATGGTCAGCTTCCCGAGCGAGCGCTTGATCGCGATCTCCCACACCGTCGCGGCGCTCACCGAGACCTCGTTGCGTTCGTCCTCCAGCGCCACCCGAGCGGAATCGCTGACCCGCGTGCGGTCTCCGAGCAGCAGCCAGGCGACGACGTTGGTGTCGACGAGGAGCCGCCTCACTCGTACGGGGCAAAGTCCTCGAGGAGCTCGTCGAAGTCGTCCGCCATCTCTCCCTCGAGATCCCCCCAGATCTGCCGGCGCCCGGAGGGCGCCGGAGCCTTCACAAGTAGCGCAACGGGTTGGCGCCCGCGCCGGATGACGATCTCCTCGCCCGCCTCGACTCGGCGTAGAAGCCGCGACAGCTGGGTCTTCGCCTCCTGGACCGTGACCTCCATGCCGAACAGGCTATCAAGCTGGTCGACCAGGTTGACCTGGTTGTTCCTACGATAGTGGACGGACCTACGAGCGCTTGATCGTCCGAACGCCGCCGTCGGGCGTCCAGACCTCGATCACGAGCGCCTTGCGCGTGTCGTCGAGACCGACGGTGGAGACCTCGCGGAGGTCGAGCCGGAACAGGTGCGAGGGGCCGGGCGGGGCCTTTTCGCCGTTGATCTCGCGCACCCGCTCCGGATCGGTTATCTCCTCGGCGACGCCGGCGAGCTTGGCGTCGCCCGCCCACTCCGGCGGATCGTCGGAGCCGCCGTGCAGGGCGAAGCGCGGGTCGCGCTGGAGGTCGTGTGCCTTGCGCGCCCGCCACATCGACCCGATCCACAGCTCGCCGTCGGCGAACGCGGTCTCGGTGCCCGAGATCCGCGGCGAGCCGTCGCGGCGCACGGTGGCGAGCGTCTTGTGGCTGTGGGCGTCGAGGCGCGCCCGGACCCGCTCGGCGAGCTCGGGCGCGGCGGATTCGAAATCGGACCAGCTCGGCATGCACGCGACGGTGGCGCACCGGGCGCGCGGCGTCCACAAGCACGTCGAATGCGATCAAGCGCGGTCCGCCAGCATGTGGGCCGGTGGCCGACCGCCTGCGAGAGCTCATCGACCTCGTGCTCGACTCGCTCGACGAGCCCGGTGCGGACGGCCGCGCCCTGGCCGAGCGGGCGCACTTCTCCCGCGACCACCTCGACCGGCTGCTCGCCGCGGCCACCGGTGAGTCGCCGGTGGCGCTGCGGCGCCGGCTGCTGCTGGAGCGCGCCGCGTGGCAGCTTCGCGGCGCTTGGGACGACGCGTTCGTGGACGCCCTGTGCGAGCCGCCCCAGTCGTTCACCTACGGCGGCGTGATCTCGCACGTGCTGAGCTACGGAGCGGTGCGCCGCGAGGCGCTCGCCGGCGTGCTTCGCGAGCTGGGCGCCCGGGTGCCCTCGTCGGGCGACCCCATCGACTGGGAGGCGGCGAGGGGTGCGGAGTCCAGAATTCGCTGATCCGGGTAAGCGCACGTCATGGCGAACCTTCCTCGCGCGCTTTTCGCGCTCACCGTTGCAACACTGACCGCGTTGGCGCTGACGGCCGCGCCGGCCGTCGCGGGTGATCCCGAGCCTCCGCCCTGGCTTCGGGTGGAGGACGGCCAGACCCAGCCGCAGTTCGCCTTCGCCGACGCCATCGAGGAGATCGTGTTCGTTGAGACCGAGCTGGACAGCGACGGCGACGGGCGCCTCGATCGGGTTCGGATCCAGATCAGCCGCCCGCGCGAGACCGAGACGCAGGAGTACAAGGTGCCGGTCGTTTTCGAGCACAGCCCGTACCGCGGCGACTTCGGCCCGATCGAGAACCACCCGGTGGACTTCGACACGCTGCCGCAGGAGTCGATCGGCGAGAAGCGTGGGAGAGCGGCGCGCGCGGCCCGCACCACACGCACGAGGCGCGCCTCCGCCCGAGTCGCCCGCGCTCGCCTACGCGCACGCGCCGATCTGCCCGGCAGCTCGCTCGACAACTACTACGTGCCGCGCGGCTACGCGGTCGTGCTGGGCGAGAGCATCGGCACCTTCAACTCCGACGGCTGCCCGACGATCGGCGACCGCGTGGAGACGCTCGGCACCAAGGCCGTGATCGATTGGCTGGGCGGCCGCGCGCGTGGCTTCGACGCCGACGGCAACGTCGTCACGGCCGACTGGACCACCGGCGTGGTGGGCATGACCGGGGCCTCCTACAACGGCACCCTGCCCAATCAGGTGGCCACCACCGGGGTCGAGAACCTCCGGACGATCATCCCGGTCTCGGCGATCTCGAGCTGGTACGACTACTACCGCGCCAACGGCCTCGTGGTCGCCCCGCACTCGGAGACGCAGGGCGTGGGCGACAACGTCTTCCTCGGCGAGGACACCGACGTGCTGGCCTCCTTCATCGGCGGAAGCCGGATGGACGACCGCTGCGCCGGAACGCTGCCGGCGCTGGCGCGCGACCAGGACCGCGTGACCGGCGACTGGAGCCCGTTCTGGGAGGCGCGCGACTACCTCGACGACGTCGACCGCATCCACGCGAGCGTGTTCGTCGTGCACGGGCTCAACGACTGGAACGTCAAGACCAAGGCCTTCGCCGAGTGGTGGTACCGGCTCGACCGCTATGGCGTCGAGCGAAAGCTGTGGCTGCACAACGGCGGCCACGGCGGACCGCGCGGAGTGGGCGCGGCTCCCTACAAGCGAGCCGAGAACCGCTGGTTCGACTACTGGTTGTTCGGCGTGCCGAACGGGATCGTGGCCGAGCCGCGGCTCACGATCCAGCGCGAGGACGGGGCCTACGCCGAGGAGGCCGATTGGCCCGCGCCGGGCACCCGCACCGCGACGCTGCGGCTGTCCGCTCGCAACGCGACCGCGCCCGGGGAGCTGTCGTCCGACGAGCGCAACGGCGGCCAGCCCAGTCAGGGGTTCGTCGACCGTGGGCGCGAGCTCGACACCGACGACGTCCTGATCCAGGGCCCGGACGAGGCGCGGCCGGACCGGCTGATCTACCGGTCGCCGCAACTCGACCGTGACGTGCGCCTGAGCGGCACTCCTTGGGTCAGGCTGAAGATGTCGGTCGACAACCGCAACGCGGCGAACCTCACCGCGGTGCTGGTGGACTACGGCGCGGCCGGATCGGCGGAAGCCCCGGTGATGGTCACGCGTGGCTGGCTCGATCCGCAGAACCGTTCGAGCATCAGCCGCAGCAAGCCCATCCGCCGCGGAAAGGCCTACCAGTTCCGCTGGGACCTGCAGCCGGACGACTACCTGGTCAGGGCCGGCCACCGGATCGGCCTGGTGGTGATCTCCACGGATCACGACTACACGATCCGGCCGGCACCGGGGACCGAGCTGACGCTCCACCCGGACGAGAGCAGGATCAGCCTGCCGGTCGTGAGCGGGTCGCGCTCGCTGGGCTTCTAGAGCCGGCGGGGGCGGGGCATTAGCCTCTGCCCCGCATGATGGTCGTAATGACACCCGAGGCGACGGCGGCGCAGATCGACGCCGTCGTCGCCAAGCTCGAGGCGCGCGGGGTCCACGCCAAGGTCATGCCCGGCGAGCTGACCACGGCCATCGGTGCGATCGGCGATCCCGAGGGCGTCCGGGAGCTCGGGCTCGAGGGGCTGGCGGGCGTGGATCAGGTCATCCCGATCTCGCGGCCGTACAAGCTCGCCTCCAGCGAGCTCTCGCATCACGAGCCGACGGCGTTCGACGTCGACGGGAGGCGTGTCGGCGCGCCCGACACCTTCTGCCTGATCGCCGGCCCCTGCACGGTCGAGACGCCCGAGCAGACCCGCACGGTCGCCCGGGCGGTCGCCGCCGCCGGCGCCTCGATGCTCCGGGGCGGCGCCTTCAAGCCGCGCACCTCTCCCTTCTCGTTCCAGGGCCTCGGCTTCCAGGGGCTCAGGATCCTCGGCGAGGTGCGCGCCGAGACCGGCCTGCCGGTGGTGAGCGAGCTGACCTCGGCCGAGCACGCGGGCCGCTTCGCCGACGCCGTCGACGTCGTGCAGGTCGGCGCCCGCAACATGCAGAACTACGGGCTGCTCGAGGTGGTCGGCAAGCTCGGCAAGCCCGTGCTCCTGAAGCGCGGCCTGTCCTCGACACTCGACGAGCTGCTGATGGCGGCCGACTACGTGCTGAAGGAGGGCAACGAGCGCGTCATCCTGTGCGAGCGCGGCATCCGCACCTTCGAGACGGCCATGCGGTTCACGCTGGACCTCGGCGCGGTGCCATGGCTCAAGCTCCACACCCACCTGCCGGTGATCGTCGACCCCTCGCACGCCTCCGGCGACCGGCGCCTGGTCGGCCCGCTCGCCCGGGCTGCCGCCGCGGCCGGCGCCGACGGCGTCATCGTCGAGGTCCATGACGATCCCGAGGCGGCGCTCTGCGACGGCCCGCAGCAGCTCTACGCCAAGGACTTCCCAGCCTTCGCCGCCGACGTGGCCGCGCACGCGGGCCTGCTCGGGAAGAGGCTGGCGTGAGCGCGACGCTCCAGCAGGAGACCGCCGCGGGTGCGCTCCCGCCCGGCCCCAAGGCGTCGCGCGCGCGGCAGACGCTCCGCTGGATCGTCCGCCCCGGCGCGATGCTCGAGGACTGCCGGCGCCGCTACGGCGACATGTTCACGCTGCGCATCGCGCACGAGGGCACCTGGGTGTTCCTCGCCCACCCGGACGCGATCAAGCAGGTGTTCACCGGCGACCCGCGCGTGCTGCACGCCGGAGAGGCCAACGTGGTGCTGCTGCCGATGCTCGGCCACCACTCCGTGCTGCTGCTCGACGAGGCGGCGCACATGTCGCAGCGCAAGCTGATGCTGCCGTCCTTCCACGGCGAGCGGATGCGCGGCTACGAGCGGACGATGGCCGAGGTGGCGCGCGCCGAGATCGACCGCTGGCCGCTCGGCGAGGCACACGCGGTGCGGCCGGCGATGCAGCGGATCACGCTCGAGGTGATCATGCGCACGGTCTTCGGCGTGCAGGACGACGCCCGTCGCGAGCGGCTGCGGGGCGCGCTCGGGGAGGCGCTCGAGTGGGGCTCCGACCCGCGCCGCATGGCGTTCCTGGCCACGCTCGGACCGCACCGCGTGGCCGGCGCCCGCATGTTCCGCCGAGTGCGCGACCCCGCCGACGCGCTCATGTACGAGGAGATCCGCAGGCGCCGCGACACACCCGACCTTGCCGAGCGCGACGACGTGCTGTCGCTGCTGCTCCAGGCGCGGCACGAGGACGGCAGCCCCATGAGCGACGAGGAGCTGCGCGACGAGCTCATGACGCTGCTGGTGGCCGGGCACGAGACGACGGCCTCGTCGCTCGCCTGGGCCGTCGAGCGGCTGGTGCGGCACCCGGACAAGCTCGAGCGGCTGCGCGGTGAGCTCGCGGCGGGCGGCGACGACGACGGCGGCTACCTCGACGCCGTCTGCAAGGAGACGCTGCGGCTGCGTCCGATCCTGGCCCTCGTCCTGCGGCGGCTGACCGAGCCGATGGAGATCGGCGGCCGCGTGCTCCCGGCCGGCGTGAACGTGGCCCCGTGCATCTACCTCGTGCACCGGCGCGCGGACGTCTACCCCGATCCGCTGGCCTTCCGGCCGGAGCGCTTCCTCGACCAGCCCCCCGGCACCTACACCTGGATCCCATTCGGCGGCGGCGTGCGCCGCTGCCTCGGCGCGAGCTTCGCGCTGTTCGAGATGAGGGTCGTGCTGCGCGAGCTCGTCGAGCGCCTGGAGCTGCGCGCGAGCGACCCGCGGCCGGAGCGCATCACACGCCGAGCGATCACGCTGGTGCCCGAGCGCGGCGGCGCGGTGGTGGCGAAGCGGCGCCCCGTGGCGCACGCTCTCTGAGTCTGCCGCGATATGCGCTGCAAACCCAGCGGGCGTGGATCCGGGTCGACGAGAGGCAGGGTCAGCGCGGGCCCGGCAAGCGGGCGGCGAGCGCCCGCGCCGACGCGGCGCCGGCGGGGACCGCGAGACTCGTCGACACTCGGCGCCCTCCCAACCGCCCAACGACCCGGCGCCCACGCACGAACAGAGCTCCACCCGGTCCGCCCGGGCCACGCAAACGCACCCGCCCCCGCTGACCCCGTTCCTCGAACCGGCGCAGCCGCCCGCTCACCCGCACGCCCGGCACGAAGGCGACGTCCGTCAGATGCAGCGTCCCGTCGCCGTCCAGCCGGTAGCGCCCCCCGCGCAGCCCGCCGCCGCGGGCGAGGTCCGGATCGTCCCAGTCGAGGATGAGCTGGGTCATCGAGTCCTGACTCACGTCGCGCAGGGTCAGCGCGAGCGCGGCCAGCGCCCGGCCGCGGATCCCGCCCACCCCGGCCGCAGGCCGCACGTCGCGCAGCCGCTCCGGCG
>JBOGXT010000667.1:0-2848 GCA_050694635.1 Thermoleophilaceae bacterium | reverse complement strand
GTCCGGACCCGGGGTTGCCGCCCGCCGAGGCCCGCAGCACGAGGCGGCCGCCCTCCTCTGCCAGGTGGATCGCCGCGGCGTCCGCCTGCAGCACCCCGCGCACGCGGGTCACGAGGTCCGACAAGATTTCGTCGAGCGTGCGGTGGGCGAGCGCCGCGTCGACGAGCAGCTGCATGCCGCTCACGAGCTCGGCCACACGCTCGGCCTCCTCCCGCGCGGCCTGCTCGCGCATCAGCGCCTCGCGCTCCTCCTGGCGGCGCAGGCGGTCGGTCGCGTCGCGGATGAAGCCGGCCACGAGAACCTCGCCGCGGACGTCCACCCTCGAGACGGTCGATTCCGCTGGGAAGCGGCTGCCGTCGCGCCGCTGGAGCTCCACGTCGAACGTCTGGGTGGCGACCGGGTCGCTGCTCTCCAGGAGCGCCATCCGCCGTTCGTCGTGGCGCTCGCGGAACTCCGGCGGCGTCACGAGCGCCCGGAACGGCTTGCCCACCGCCTCGCTCGCCGACCACCCGAACATCCGCTCCGCGGCGACGTTCCAGCTGCGGATGATGCCGTCGCGGTCCAGCGTCACGAACGCGTCGGGCGAGCTGTCGAGCACGAGCCGCGTGCGCGCCTCGCTCTGCCGCAGCTCGTGCGCGCTCGCCGCGGTCTCGACCTGCTGGGCGCGCAACCGGTCGAGCATGCGCGAGATCAGGAGGCCCGCGATCAGCGGCGTCCCCACCGCCAGCAGCCAGCGGATCGCCGGGCTGTCCGCGTCCTGGATCGCCAGCACGACCGCGTAGGCCGCCCCGATGTAGGCGATGTGGGCGAGCGCGAGCCCGAGGCCGAAGAAGTAGAACGCGTAGAGCGCGGTCCAGGTGTAGAGCAGCGGGTAGAGCGTGGAGGTGCCGGTGTAGTAGTTCGCGAAGCTGAGGATCGTGGTGCCGGCGCCCAGCACCAGGTGCAGCTGCCACTCGCTCACGCGATCGGCCTGCACGTAGATCAGCGCGGCCACGGCGATCGCGATGGCCGCGAGCACGTACAGCTGCAGGTCCTGCACGCCCTCGTCGTGGGGAAGGACGAGCGTGAGCAGTCCCAGCGACGCCCCCGCCACGAACAGGTAGGCGAGGGACCTGGCCTTTACGCCCAGATCGAACAGCTCGGGCAGCTGCTTCACGGCGGCCGGAAGCCTACGCCTCCAACCCCCCGCCGCGGGCCGATAGCCTCGCCAGCGCCTCGTGGCACTCGACCACGCGCCGCTTCACGGGGTCGTCGTCCGCGCGGTCGTGGACCAGGTCCCAGGTCTTGTCGGCCACGTCGCGGGCGCTCTCGGGCGTCGCCTGCGCGCAGAGCATGTCGACCAGCTTGAGCTCGAACTCCTGCAGCTGGTCGGCCGGGTTGCCCGGGGCCATGCGCGGCAGCGGCTCGTCCGTCCCCTCGCGCCACATCTGGGTGGCCATCACGAGACGGTTGCGCAGCTGCATCTGGTCCACGGCGAGTGAGCAGGCTAGCCCGAAACCGATCCGCTCGCACTCGGCCGAGCCGAGCGCTCGCGGCCAGGCCGAGCGCGCTGCGCCAGCCGGCTCAGGAGCGGCAGCGGGTCGAGTGGCCTTCCGGTCGTGCCGCGGCCCACCCGCATCTCCACGTGGAGGTGGTCGCCCCAGCAGGAGCCCGTACATCCGACCGCCCCTACGCGCGCGCCGCCCTCCACGTCGTCGCCCACCGCCAGCGGCGTGGGCACGCGCATGTGCAGGTAGACGAAGGTGCGGTCCGCCTCGGGGCACCAGATCGCCAGGTAGTTGCCACGGCCGCCGTCGTCCCCCGTCTCCACCACGCGGCCGTCGCGGAGCGCGACGAGCGGCGTGCCCGCGTCGGCGAACACGTCCTGGCCCTCGTGCCGGCGGCCGCCGCGCCACGCCCCGAAGCGGCCGTCGTACTCGCCGAAGTCGATCGTCCCGCGGACGGGGAACCATGCCGGCGGCTCGACCTCGACCTCCGCGGCCGTTCGCGCGAGCGCCTCGAAGGCGTCGCCGAGAGACGCAGGCTCAGCCGCGGCAGGACCAGGAGCGGCGCCCGCGACCAGCGTCACGAGCACCGCCATTCGGGCGCTTCCCACGCCCAGACCGTACCCTGAACGCGTGCCGACACTGCATCTCCTGCGCGTCTTCTGCGGTGAGAGCGACTCCGGTGGCAACCCGCTCGCCGTCTTCCTCGACGGCTCGGAGGTTCCCGCCGACGCCCGGCAGCTCGTGGCGGCGGAGCTCGGCCTGAGCGAGACCGTCTTCGTCGACGACGCCGCTCGCGGCGAAATCAGGATCTTCACGCCGGCCGTGGAGCTGGACTTTGCCGGCCACGCCGCGGTGGGCACCGCCTGGCTGCTGGCCGAGCACGGGGCGCCGGTGGAGACGCTGCGCGTCCCGGCCGGCGAGGCCGCGGTGCGCCACGAGGGCGGCGCGTCGTTCGTGTCCGCCCGCCCGGAGTGGGGGCCGCCCTGGGAGTTCGAGCAGCTCGGCTCGCCCGAGGAGGTCGACGCTCTCGACGGGCCGCCGGGCGGGCACGACCTGATCGCCGCCTGGGCCTGGCTCGACGAGGCGGCCGGAATCGCCCGGGCGCGCGTCTTTGCGCTGCGGATCGGGATCGGCGAGGACGAGGCGACCGGCAGCGCCGCGGTCCGGCTGTGCGCGCTGCTCGGCCGGTCGCTCGAGATCCACCAGGGGCGCGGCTCGCTCATCCTCGCCCGCCCGCGGCCGGACGGCTACTCCGAGATCGGCGGCCGCACGGTGCTCGACGAGACGGTTGAACACCCGCTCGCCTAGGCGCGTAATACCCGCATGAGAAGCCAATGGACCTGCTCGCGATGGCTGTCGCA
>JBOGXT010000666.1:0-4072 GCA_050694635.1 Thermoleophilaceae bacterium | reverse complement strand
CTCGGACGCTGGCATCGCGCCTGGCGCGGGCGCGCTCCCGATCCGCTGCGCCGCCACACCCTCGAGCGCGAGCTGGAGGTCCTGGACCGGCAGGCGGACGCCGTGTCGCGAGGCTTGGCGGCCGATGTGCGCAGCGCGGCCGGCGACCTTGCCGAGCCGTGGGATTGCACCACGGTCGTGCACCGCGACCTGTACGAGGAGCAAATTCTGCTGGGCGACAGGGTCGGGCTGATCGACCTCGACGACGCGGCCCTGGGCCCGCCCGAGCTCGACGCCGGCAACCTGGTGGCGCACCTGGAGCTGCTGTCGCTGCGCTCAGGCCGCGACCTGGGGGCGATGACCAAGGAGCTGCTCGCCGGCTATTTGCGCTCCGGGGCCTCGCTCGACGGCGCGCTGCTCGACCGCTGCCGACTGCTCGCGCGGCTGCGGCTGGGGTGCATCCACGACGAGCCCGGTCTCATTCCGCTTCCGCTTGGTCCGAGTCGGCACCGGGTGGAGGCGTAATCTTCCAGGAGCTCGGCAGCCGCCGCCGGCGCCGGTCCTGGAGCTCCGAGACCAAGGAGCTGCGCACCCGGGCTGCGCGGCTGCTCGTCTCGGCAGACGGGGCTTGGCTGCCGCGCTCGTAGCCGAGCTCGTCGAGCAGGCCGCCGGCCGCCGCCTCGAAGCGCTCGACGTCGGCGGGGGCCATCTCCGACGGCCAATCGCGCAGCCCGGGCGTCACGGGGCGCCACGCCTTCTTCGCGTCGAGGCCGGGGTCGTCCCGCTCGCGCCCCTCGTGGAAGGCGACCATTCGCTCGTCGTACGGGACGCCAAGGAAGCCGCAGAGGCGCTCGCACTCGGCGCGCGGCTCGGAGACGAGGGACTCGTAGCGGATCTCGTGGTAGAGCGCGGGGCCAAGCGCGGCCCCATCCTCCCGGCCGAGCCGCACCAGCCATTCCCACCAGCAAGCCACGGTGGCGACGGGGTCCTCCCGGAAGGTGGCGAAGCGAGCCACCGAGCCGCCCCGCTCGGTGACCTTCCTCCAGCCGAGCACCGACTGCGCGACGTCCCGGCCGTCCCGGATCAGGTGCACGATCCTCGCCGCTGGCCAGAGGCCGTGGAGCGTTGTGAGACTGCGGACGTAGTGGGGCGTCTTGTCGCCCACCAGGCGCTTGCCGTGCGCCCGGCCGTGGAGGTCGAAGATGCCGGCGACGAAGTCCGCGTACGTGACCCGGCCGCGGTCCCCGAGCAACCGCTCGAGCTCCTCCCGGCCCACGGCGACGTTCTTGAACGGCTCGTGACCGAGCAGCCGGTCGACCAGCTCCGGCGTCACGAAGCCCTCCTCGGTGAGGCCCCGGCGGCGCTCGAACCAGTCGGGGGCGAAGCGGCCCTCGTGGATGACGGCGATGTCGGGGTGGGCGTCGACCATGCGGCCGAGCAGCGTCGTGCCGGAGCGCGGACAGCCGACGATGAAGAGGTAGGGGTTCACCTCCGCCAGCGCAGCGGAAGCCGCGACCCGCGTTCGCGTGAATCGCGGACGAACGAGTCCCGGACCCGCGCGGCTCGCTCCGTCGCCGCCGCGCCCGGGTCGGGCACCGCGCGGGCGTATCCGAGCTCATCGAGCAGCTCCCCGGCGGCCGCCTCGAACCGCTCGAGGTCCTCCTCGGACATCTCGGTGCGCCAGTCGCGCAGCCCGGCTGTGACCGGCCTCCAAGCCTTCTTCGCGCTCAGGCTCGGGTCGTCGCGCTCGCGCCCCTCGTGGAACCTCAGCATGCACTCGTCGAACGGCACGCCGAGAAAGGCGCAGAGCGCCTCGCACACGTTGACCGGATCGTGCACGAGCGCTTCGTAGCGCAGCTCGTGGTAGAGCTCCGGCGCCATCGTGGCGCCGGCCTCCCGTCCGAGCCGGACGCGGCGCTCCCACCAGAGCGCGGTGACGCAGACGGGATCCTCGGGCCAGGCGGAGAAGCGGGTGACCTCGCGGCCCTCGCGCTGCCAGTCGAGGACGGAGAGGCACACGTCTCGGCCGTCGCGGATCATGTGGACGAACCTCGCCTGCGGCCAGAGGTCGTGGAGGGTGGGCAGCTCCGTGACGTATCCCGGCACCTTGTCTCCCACGAGACGCTTCCCCTCGCTCGCGCCGTGCTGGTCGAAGGCCGCCGTCACGAACTGGGCGTAGGACACCGGCCTGTCGCCGGCGACCAGCCGTTCGAGCTCCGCCTCGTCGATCCCCATGCGGGCAAACCGCTCGTCCGCGAGCAGCCGCGAGAGCAGCTCCGGGGTGACCGGGGCCCCGGCGCAGACGGCGCCCTCGCCCCGCAGAGCCCCGACTATCCAATGCGTCTCCCTGGTGATGGCGATGTCCGGGTGCGCGTCCGCCATGCGCCGCAGGAGCGTCGTGCCGGATCGCGAGGCGCCGACGATGAACACATAGGGATTCACCGCAGCGGCTTCTACCAGCGTCGCGGGAGCCGGGCGTCCTTTTCCTGCATCGCGTCGCCGAACAGCTCGCGCATCCTCGCCGCGTGCCGGTGGGCCCTCGCGTCGATCCGCGGGAACGCGCGCGGATAGCCCAGCTCGGCGAGCAGCTCGCCGGCCGCCGCCTCGAAGCGCTCGACCTCCTCGGGCGGCATCTGCGCGCGCCACCTGCGCAGCCCTGGCGTCGGCGGGCGCCCCTCGTGTTCGCGGACCATGGCCTCGTCGGGCGGCACGTCCAGGAACGCGCAGAGCGCCGCGCACTCCGCCGCCGGGTCGGCGACGAGCGCCTCGTACCGCACCTCGTGATAGAGCTCCGGCGCGAGCGCCGCCCCGTCCTCGCGGCCGAGCCGCACGAGACGCTCCCACCAGAGCGCCACCGTCGTGGTGCGGTCCTCCTCCCAGGTCGGGAGGTTCGCCACCAGCTCGCCGCGCTCGACCACCTTCCTCCAGCTCAGCACCGACAGGCCGACGTCGCGCCCGTCGCGCACGAGGTGGATGAACCTCGCGCGCGGCCAGAGCTCGTGCAGCGTCGGGACGTTTCGCACGTAGCGGGGGCTCTTGTCCGCGACCAGGCGCTTGCCCAGCGCCTTTCCGTGGAGGTCGAACAGCTCGGTGACGAAGGCCGAGTACGGCATCTCGTCGCGCCCCGCGACCAATTGCTCGAGCTGCTCCCGCTCGACCTCGAGCTGCTCGAAGCGCTCGAACCGCGCGAGCTTCTCCACCAGCTCCGGCGTGACGAACCCCTCCCGGGTGAGGCCGCGCCGGTGCCTAAACCAGCCTGGCACGAAGCGCGCCTCGTGGATCACCGCGACGTCGGGATGCGCGTTGACCAGCCGGCCGAGCAGCCGGGTGCCCGACCTCGGGCAGCCCACGATGAAGAGGAACGGGTTCACGCCCGATCGCTCGCCCGGGCGGTGGCTGCGCGCGCGGTCAGTCGCTTGTGTCATCGAGGTCGTCGTCGACGGTCTCGACCTCGGCCGGCGTGTTCGCGGCCGCCGGGGTGTCCTCGGCCGCGTCGTCGTCGTCATCGTCCGACGGGTCCGGGACGGCGGCGGCCGCCGCGAAAGCCGGCCCGTCGTCCTCGGGCTCGGCGGTCCCGGCGTCGAGATCGTCGTCATCCCAGGACTCTTCGTCGAGGGCGCCGGCGCTCTCATCGAGCTTCTCGCGCTCGTGGGTCTCGCGGCCTCCGCTCTCATCGTCCTCCGAGCGGGTGCGGCCTGGCCCGCCGGGCTGATCGGGCGCGACCCGGCTGGGCGAGCGCTGCGTTCGGGTCACCGAACGGGACACGGCGTGAGGCTCCGACGGCCCGGTGCGATCGTCGCCGGGGAGCGGCGTGTCCGCCTCGCCGGGGGCCTGGACCCGGGCCATCGGACCGGTTCCATGGACGGTGGTCGCGCGCTCACCGGTATCCGCGCGGCTCTCCAGCGCGGGCGGGTGGGGGGTGGCGAGCCCGTGCTGTGACCTCGGGCGGTCACCCGATCCGCTCACCGCGAGCAGTGCCACCGCGCCGGCCGCCACGGCCGCTGTGGCCTTCGCCAGCAGCGCAGACGTGCCGGGCGGGTCGGCCAGCTCGGCAACCCCGACGCCGGCCTGGCTGCCCGCCAAGCGGCCCACC
>JBOGXT010000665.1:0-8702 GCA_050694635.1 Thermoleophilaceae bacterium | reverse complement strand
GGTCAGGCACGGCGCGAGCGGCTCGGGCGGGTGACGGTGCGCCGGCTGCGGCTGCCGCTCGGGCGAAGCGAGGGGCGCGCCCGCTACCTGCTCCAGTACGCCGCCTTCGGCGTCGCCGCCGCTGTGGTCGTGTCCGCAATCCAGTGTCGGCGCCGCTACGACGTCGTGCAGGTCAACTCGATGCCGGATGTCCTCGTGTTCGCCGCCGCGGTGCCTCGCCTCCTCGGGGCCCGCGTGCTCCTGGACCTGCACGAGTCCATGCCCGAGTTCTTCGAGGTCAAGTACGGCGTCTCGCCCGGCCACCCGGCCCTGCGCGTGCTCGCCGGGGCCGAGCAGGCGAGCATCCGCTTCGCCGACCGCGCCATCACGTGCACCGATCAGATGCGCCAGGCCTTCGTCGCCCGAGGCGCTCCCCCTCGCAAGCTGGACGTCGTCCTCAACTCCTCCGACGAGGCGATCTTCGACGTGCGCCGCCACCCACCGGCCCCGCGCCGCCCCGATCGCTTCACCCTGATCTGCCACGGCGCCATCGAGCACAGCTACGGCCTCGACACGCTGGTGCGCGCGGCCGCGCTGCTGCACCGTGAGATCCCGGGCCTGCGGGTCAGGATCTTCGGCGAGGGCACCTACCGCCCAGAGCTCGAGCGCCTCGCCGATCGGCTCGGCCTCGACGGCGCCGTAGAGTTCAGTGACGGGTTCGTGCCGATCCAAGAGCTCCTGGCCGCTATCGCGAACGCCGATGTCGGAGTGGTGGCAATGCGCCGGGATGCGTTTCGCGACCTGACCCACTGCAACAAGATGTTCGACTTCGTGGCCATGCGGCGCCCGGCGGTCGTCTCCCGGACGCGCGCGGTGGAGGCCTACTTCGGCGAGTCGTGCTTCGCGATGTTCGAGTCGGGCGACGAGCACGATCTCGCGCGCGCGGTCCGGGCGCTCCACCGCGACCCGCGGCTAGGCGAGCGGCTGGCCGGCCGGGCCCTGCAGGTGAGCCGGCCGTACCGGTGGGCGTGCCAGCAGCGAATCTACCTCGGCGTCGTGGAGGGCCTTGCCGGCACGGCGGGCGTTGTGGAGGAGGCGCAGCGGTGGCCGGCCGCAGCCTGACCGTTCTGCCGGCGCTGGCCGGCATGGCGCTCGCTCCGCTCAACGGCTATCTCCTCGCGCTGCTCGGAGCGGCGGCGTGGGGACGCCGCGTGGGTGAGCCGGAAAGCGGGGCCGCGGGCGAGCTTCGCTTCGCGGTGATCGTCCCGGCGCGCGACGAGGAGGCATCGGTGGGCCAGACCCTCGCGTCGCTCGAGCGGCTCGACTATCCCCGCGCCAAGCTCGAGCGGATTGTGATCGCCGACAACTGCTCCGACCGGACCGCGGAGGTCGCCGCGAGCGCCGGCGCGACCGTCTGGAGGCGAGGGAGCGGGGCGGCGGGCGGCAAGGGCGCAGCCCTCGAGTGGGGCCTGGAGCGGCTCACGGCCGACCGGCCCGGGGTCGACGCCGTCGTCCTGGTCGACGCCGACTGCACCGTCGCCCCCAACCTGCTGCTGGCCGTGGAGGCGCGCCTGCGCGCCGGTGCTTGCGCCGTGCAGGCGTCCTACGAGGTCGCCAATCCGGACGCGTCCTTCGTCGCCGGGCTTCGCTACGCGAGCTTCGCGCTGATCAACCTCGTGCGGCCGCTGGGCAAGGCGTCGCTCGGGCTGTCGTCCGGACTGTTCGGGACGGGCATGGCGTTCAGCAGCGCCCTGCTCGCCCGCCGGCCCTGGACCGCCCGCTCGCTGCTGGAGGACCAGGAGTTCCACCTGGAGCTCGTCGCGGCCGGCGAGCGCGCGGCGTTCGCCTCGGAGACGTGGGTGCGCTCGGCCATGCCGACCTCGCTGCGGCGCTCGAGCAGCCAGCAGCTCCGCTGGGACGCCGGGCGCGGCACGCTGATCCGGACCTGGACGCCGCGCCTCCTCGCCCTGGGACTGCGAAGCCGCGACGCCGCCCGTGTGCACGCGGCGCTGGAGCCGCTCGTGCCTCCGCAGTCGCTGCTGCTGGCGGCGAACGTCCTCGGCGGCGTGGCGGCCCTCGGGGCCTCGCCGCGCGTGCGCCGTCTCGCCCTCGCCAACCTGGTTGGTCAGTCGGCCTTCGTGGGGGGCGGGCTTGCGCTGGCGCGGGCGCCCGCCGCCGTCTGGCGTGCGCTCGCGCTGGCGCCTGCCCTGGCGCTGTGGAAGCTCGCCCTGCTCGGGCGGCTGTGGCTTGGGAAGGGCCCTACCCGCTGGGTGCGGACCGAGCGGTAGCGGGGTCAGCCGCGGCCCTGCGCGCGCCGCGCCAGGCGCCCAAGCTGGTCGCGGCGAACGTAGGCCCGCAGCTCCGGCTCCGCGCGCGGCGCGCGATGCAGCGCGGCCAGCGCCCAGCCGGCCACGTAGGACGTCCCGCCGAGCACGACTGGCCGCTCCGGCAGCCGGCGCGCCCCGACGAGCAGGACATGCAGCGGGTGCTCGCCGTAGGCGTAGGCGCAGGCCCCCCAGCGGCGGAAGGCTCGGACGGCGCCGTCGCGGGCGCCCATCGGGCGCAGATGGAGCACCGGCTCGTCGTCGGGAGCGCCGCCGGCGGTGCGCCAGCCGCGCATGCGCGCGCGGACCTCGTCGATGGTGTCCCAGCCCAGGATGGGTGGGATCGGGCTGATCTGCTCGAGGCACTCGCGCCGGTAGAACTTCGCCGCACCCTCCACGTGCTCGGGACGGGTGCGGTGAGAGACGTCCCGTCCGCCCTCGTCGACGGACAGCAGCCGGGGTCCCACCACCCCGAGGCGGGGGTCGTCCTTGAAGCGTGCCTCGATGCCGGCGAGCGTGCCGGGGGCCAGCCTCAGGTCGGCGTCGAGCTTGGCCACCACGTCCCACGGGTCCTCCAGCGTCTCGAGCGCCCAGGTGAAGGAGCGCAGCTCCGGCGCGGCGGCGAGGCGGTCGCGCTCGACGGCGCGTGAGGGGCGCCTGAGGACGGTCGCGTGGTCGTGCTCGCGCGCGAAGGCCTCGGCGAGCGCCGCCGAGCCGTCGCGGGACCCGTCGTCGACCAGGAGCACGCGATCGGGGCGACGCGTCTGCGCGGCGATCGAGTCCAGCAGTGTCGGGAGATGGCGCTCCTCGTCGAGGAACGAGACGATCGCCGCGATCTGCATCTAGTGGCCCACTAGTCGACTATCCGGTCCCTGCGGTGGCGCCCGAAGCGCTCGGCGTAGCGGGCCGAGACCCGCTCCATCGTTGCCTCGGCTCGCTCCAGCCCGAAGACCGTCCGCGGGAAGTCCATCGCTCGCTGGATCGGCCAGAGCTCCTCGTGGGCGTCCGGCGGGAAGAGATCGGCCGGGTCGCCCACCGCGATCCAGCCGATCGGCACGGTCGTGCCCGGGCGCAGCGCGCTGTTCACATGCACCACCGCGTTGATCCGCACCTCGCTGCCGTGGCCGATGCGGGCCCCGGGGACCACCGGCACGCCCGTGGCCAGGAAGACCTCGTGCTCGACCTGGGCGCCGTTCACGTGCGCGTGCGGCCCCACCAGCACGTGGTCGCCCAGCACCACCGGGTGGCTCTCGCGGCCGCGCACCACGGCGTTCTCCATCACGACGCAGCGCTCGCCAACCTCGATCGGCCCGCCCTCGGCGCTCAGCACCGCGCCGAACAGGATGCGGCTGTCGGGGCCGATCGTGACGTCGCCACAGACCACCGCCGTGGGCGCCACGTAGGCGGACGCGTCCACGTTCGGCCGCTTGCCCTCGTGCTCAATCAACACCCCCACGATGCTACGCCCTCGGATACGGTCTTCACGTGCAGCTCCATGGCGCGACCGCCCTTCTCACCGGCGCCACCGGCGGGATCGGGCAGGCCATCGCCCGGGCGCTCCACGCCGAGGGGGCTCGAGTGCTGTTGAGCGGGCGGCGCGCCGACCTACTGGAGGACATCCGCACGCGGCTCGGCGAGAGCGCCGCGTGCCTGCCGGCCGACCTGACAGAGCCCGGGGCCGCCGCGGAGCTCGCCGAGCGGGCGGGCAGCGTCGACGTGCTGGTGGCCAACGCCGCGCTCCCGGCCAGTGGCCGGCTCGACGACTTCACGCCGCACGAGATCGACAGGGCGCTCGACGTCAACCTCCGCGCCCCGATCCAGCTCGCGCGCGCGCTGCTGCCTCGGATGCTCGACCGGGGGCGCGGCCACGTCGTGCTCGTGTCGTCGCTGTCGGGCAAGGTCGCCTCGATCGGCTCTTCCGTCTACTCCGCGACCAAGTTCGGGCTGCGCGGATTCGCCGCCGGACTCCGCGAGGATCTGGACGGGAGCGGCGTCGGCGTGACGGTCGTCTATCCCGGCTTCGTCTCCGAGGCCGGCATGTTCGCCGAGGCGGGGGTGCGCCTGCCGCGCTGGGTCGGCACGGTCACGCCCGAGCAGGTGGCGGAGGCGGTGGTGCGCGGGATCGAGCGCGAACGTGTCGAGATCGACGTGGCGCCGCTGGGCCTCCGCGCCGGCACGCTGGCGGGCTCGCTCGCGCCGGTTACCGTCGCCCGCGTGCAGCGTCGACTGGGGTCGGGCCGCCTGGCCCGGGCCATCGCGGAGGGGCAACGGCCGAAGCGCTGATGTTGTTTCGCCAGATCACCCACGAGGATCTCGGCTGCGCCTCCTATCTGGTCGGCGACGAGGGCGCGGGCGTGGCCGCCGTGGTCGACCCGCGGCTCGACATCGGCGAGTACCTGCGGCTCGCGCGCTACAGCGGCGTGCACATCGAGCACATCCTCGAGACCCACAACCACGCCGACCACGTGTCGGGCCACGGGCGCCTCGCGGCCGCCACCGGCGCGACCATCCACATCCACCGCGAAGCGGCCGCCGAGTACGACCACGAGCCGTTCGACGACGGCTGGGAGCTACGGCTGGGCGAGGTGACCGTGCGCGCCCTGCACACGCCGGGTCACCGCCCCGAGCACACGGCGTTCGCGCTGTTCGACTCGCAGCGCGGCGACGAGCCCTGGGCCGTCCTGACGGGCGACAGCCTGTTCGTGGGCGACATCGCGCGGCCGGACCTCGCCGTCGACAAGGACGAGGGCGCGCGCGGGATCTTCCACTCGCTTCGGGGGCGGCTGCTCACGCTGCCCGCCACCGTCGAGATCTGGCCGGGGCACCTCGGCGGCTCGCTGTGCGGCGGGCCCGGCATGGACATGAAGGGCTCCTCGACGATCGGCTACGAGCGCGAGCACTCGGAGCTGCTCGGGATCGACCAGGAGGACGAGTTCGTGCGCCGCACGACCGCGGCGCTGCGCCCCCAACCGCCGAACTTCGGGGCCATCGTCGCGCGTAACCGCGGCCCGCTGGCGATCGAGAGCGCGGAGGTGCACCCGCTCACCCCGCGGCAGGTCGAGCAGGCTCGCCGCGACGACGCGCTCGTGGTCGACGTCCGCACCGAGCTGCAGTTCGACGAGGCGCACATCCCGGACGCGGTGAGCATCACCGCGCTGCGCGCGGGCTTCGGGTCCAAGCTCGCCTGGCTCGTGGAGCCCGAGCAGCGCGTGGTGCTCGTCGGCCGCGACGACGAGGACGCCCTCCACGCCGCGGACCTCGCGGCGTCGGTGGGGATCACCCGCATCGCGGGGTTCCTCGCCGGCGGCATGACGAGCTGGCGCGAGGAGCGGCTGCCGGTGGAGCGGATCGAGCGGATCACGGTGTCGGAGCTGCGCGGGCTGGCGGGTGAGGTGCAGATCCTCGACGTGCGCGAGCGCAGCGAATGGGACGCCGGCCACATCCGCGGCTCGGTGCACACGCCCTACCACGACATCCACGCGATCCCGGAGGGGATCGACCCCGGGCGGCCGGTGGCGGTGATCTGCAGCTCCGGCCAGCGCGCCGCCCCGGCGGCCAGCCTGCTGCGCCGCCACGGCGTGCGCGAGGTGCTGCACGTCGTGGACGGAGGCGTTCCGGCCTACATCGACGGCCGCTGAGCCGAGAGGTCCGGCTCGAGCTTGTCCTTCTCGAGGTCGAGCGCCACGCGCACGATGCGCGCCTGCTCGCGCTTGTGGGCGGCCGAGTAGCCCTCGCCCGGCGCCGCGCGCAGCTGGCGGCCGACGTAGTCGTAGGAGAGCCGCTCGGGGAGGATCTTCGCCATCCGCCGCCTCATGAAGGCGCGCGCGCCCATGTTGCGCGGCTCCTCCTGCACCCAGACCACCCGCTCGAGGTTCGGGTAGCTCGCCATCAGCTCGTTCAGCTCGCCCTCCGGGAACGGGTAGAGCAACTCCACCCGCGCGACGGCGATGTGCTCCGCCGCGGCGCGCTCCTCGTGCATCTCGATGTCGTAGTAGATCTTCCCCGAGCACAGCACGAGCTTGGTGACCCGCTCGCGCCCGGCGGGCAGCGAGAGGTCGTCGATCACCCGCTCGAATGCGCCGTCGGCCAGCTCGGCCACGGTCGAGCTTGCAGCCGGCAGGCGCAGCAGCGACTTGGGCGTCATCACAACAAGGGGGCGCGGCTTCGACACCAGCGCCTGGCGGCGCAGCAGGTGGAAGTACTGGGCCGGCGTCGTGCAGTTGGCCACGCGGGTGTTGCCCTCGGCCGCCATCTGCAGGAAGCGCTCGAGCCGCGCGCTCGAGTGCTCCGGCCCCGAGCCCTCGTAGCCGTGCGGCAGCAGCAGCGTCAGCCGCGAGGTCTGCCCCCACTTGGCGAGTCCGGAGCTGAGGAACTGGTCGACGATCACCTGCGCCGAGTTGACGAAGTCGCCAAACTGGGCCTCCCACAGGACGAGCGCGTCGGGGGCCTGCACGCTGTAGCCGTACTCGAAGCCCACGCAGCCCTGCTCGGACAGCGGGCTGTTGTGGAGCTCGAACGGGGCGTTGGCGTCGCGCAGCGTGCCCAGCGGGCACCACGGATCGCCGGTCTTCGAGTCGTGCAGCACCGCGTGGCGCTGGCTGAACGTGCCCCGCTCGGTGTCCTGGCCGGTCAGCCGCACCGGCACGCCGAGCGCCAGCAGCGTGGCGAACGCGAGCGCCTCGCCATGGGCCCAGTCGATCCGCCCGTCCGGCTGCTCGAAGGCCTCGCGGCGGCGCTCGAGGAACGGCCTCAGCTTGCGGTGCACCTCGAAGTCGTCGGGCACGCGCAGGAGCTGCTCGTTCAGCGAGCGCAGCGTGTCCTCCGCCACCGTGGTGCGCGGCTCGCGGCTCATCGTGCGGTCGAGCTCGTGCTGGCCGGTGTCGGGCGGGCCGCCCATCGACCGCTTGAGCTCCTCGTGGGCCTCGCCCACCTTGCCGTAGGCCGCTTCCGCAATCTTGGCCGACTCCTCGGCGGGCACGACGCCCTCGGCGGCGAGCGCGTCGGCGTACAGCGTGCGCGCCGGCGGGTGCTTCTTGATCCGCTCGTACATCACCGGCTGCGTGTATGCGGGCTCGTCGGTCTCGTTGTGGCCGAAGCGGCGGTAGCCGATCAGGTCGATCAGGGCGTCGCGGTTGAACGCCTGGCGGTAGGCGTGCGCGAGCCGCACCGCCGAGATGCAGGCCTCCACGTCGTCTGCGTTGACGTGGATGATCGGGATGTCGAAGCCCTTCGCCAGGTCGGAGGCGTAGCGGGTCGAGCGGCTCTCGTCGGGGTCGGTCGTGAAGCCGAGCTGGTTGTTGGCGATCACGTGCAGCGTGCCTCCGGTGGAGTAGCCGCGCAGCGCCTGCAGGTTGATCGTCTCGGCGACGATGCCCTGGCCGGGGAAGGCGGCGTCGCCGTGGATCAGCACCGGCAGCACGGCGTTGGGGTCGTGCACCAGCTCGCGCGCCTTGCGGCTCGTCTGGTCGGCCCGCGCGCGCCCCTCGATCACCGGGTTGACGTACTCCAGGTGGCTGGGGTTGGGGGAGAGCGTGACCGTCACGCTGCGCCCGCCCCGCGTCCGGTAGGTGCCCGAGGCGCCGTAGTGGTACTTCACGTCGCCGGTGCCCCCCTCGGGCGCGGCCGTGTCGGCGGACAGGGTCTGCTCGCCCTCGAACTCCACCAGGATCGACTCGTACGGGCGCCCGACCGTGTGGGCCAGCACGTTCAGCCGGCCGCGGTGGGCCATCCCCAGCACCACCTCGCGCGCCCCGCCCTCGGAGGCCAGCTCGATCGACTCGTCGAGCATCGGGACGAGCGCGTCGAGGCCCTCGATCGAGAACTGCTTCTTGCCCAGGAAGGCCTTGTGGAGGTAGGTCTCGAGCGCCTCCACCTCTGACAGGCGCCGCAGCAGGAAGCGCTTCTCCTCGGGGTCGAGCGGCGTGCGGTAGGCGCCCGTCTCGATCGCCTGCCGCAGCCAGACGCGCTGCTCGTGCTCGGAGATGTGCTCGATCTCGTAGGCGATCGTGCCGGTGTAGGTGTCGCGCAGCCCGGGCAGCGCGTCCGCGAACGTGTCGCCCGGCACCGCCACGCGCAGCACCGACGCGGGGATGCGGCGCATCAAATCCTCGGTGAGGTTGACCGTGGCGGGGTCGAGCGCCGGGTCGCCGACCGGCTCGGAGCCGAGCGGGTCGAGCCGCGCCGCCAGGTGGCCGTGCATGCGGTGCGCCTTGACGACCGAGGTGGCCGCCTGCACCGCCTGGAGCAGCGCCTCGTCGGGGGCGCCGGTCACGGCCGGACGGACGACCGACGGCGCGGGTTCGGCAGCCGTCACCGGGCCGGCGTCCGCGTGCGGCTGGTCCTCGAGGCCGAGGTCGCGGAAGAGCGACTCGTAGAAGCCGTCCTCGCCCACCAGCAGCT
>JBOGXT010000664.1:0-3478 GCA_050694635.1 Thermoleophilaceae bacterium | reverse complement strand
GGCACGCTGGGCGATCGGATCGGCCGCCGCCGGCTGCTCTTGATCGGCGCCGCCGCCTTAGGCGCCGCCTCGGAGATGGCCGCCTTCTCCACGAGCGCCGAGATGCTGATCGCGACCCGCGCGCTGCTCGGGGTCGCCGGCGCGACCCTTGCCCCGTCGACCCTGTCCCTGATCCGGAATATGTTCCACGACGAGGGGCAGCGCACGGTCGCCGTCGGCGTGTGGGTCACCAGCTTCTCGGTCGGCGCCGCGATCGGTCCGCTGATCGGCGGGGTGCTGCTCGAGTACTTCTGGTGGGGCTCGGTGTTCCTCGTCGCCGTGCCGGTGATGGTGCTGCTGCTCGTGCTCGGGCCGGTGCTCTTGCCGGAGTACCGCGATCCCGAGGCGGGGCGGCTCGACCTGGCCAGCGCGGCCCTCTCGCTGGCGGCGGTGCTAGCCGTGATCTACGGCCTGAAGCAGATCGCCCAAGACGGCCCTGCGTGGCCACCTGCGCTCTCGATCGTGGCAGGCCTGGCTATGGGCGTCGTGTTCCTGCGCAGGCAGCGAGTCCTGCCCTACCCGCTGCTCGACTTGCGGCTCTTCCGGGCCCCCGCCTTCAGCACCTCGTTGGCTGCGCTCTGCGCGTCCGTGTTCGTCGTGGGCGGGATCTTTCTTTTCGTCGCGCAGTACCTGCAGGTGGTGCTCGGGCAGGGGCCCTTCGAGGCGGCTCGGTGGCTGCTGCCCTCGGCGGTCGGGCTCGTCGTTGGCTCCATGCTCGCCCCGCTACTCGTGCGCTGGATCCGTGCGGGCGCGGTCGTCGCCGGCGGGCTGGCGCTCGCGGCGGTCGGTGTGGGGGTGTTGACGCAGATCGACGCAGCCTCCGCGCTAGCCGTCGTTGTGACCGGAACCGCCGTCATGGGCCTCGGCGCCGGCCTGGTGGGGACCTTGGCCACCGACCTGGTCGTCGGGGCTGCGCCCCCGGAGCGGGCCGGGACGGCATCGGCGGTCTCCGAGACCGGCGCCGAGCTCGGCGGCGCGCTCGGGATCGCGATCCTCGGAAGCATCGGCGCAGCCGTCTACCGCAGCCAGGTGACCGACGCAATTCCTCCCGGCGTTTCACCCCAGGATGCGGAGACTGCGCGGGACACGCTCGGCGGCGCCGTCGCTACCAGCGAGCGCCTACCATCCCGGCTCGCCGCGGATCTTCTCGACATAGCTCACGAAGCCTTCGTCCAAGGCCTGCAGCTCGCAGCCGCTACGACCGCCGTCCTCGTGGCAGGTCTCGCAGTTCTTGCCGCAACACTGCTACGAGGCAGCCCGCCCGCGCCGGGCCAGACAGTCCAACCAACCACAACACCAAGCCCATTAGAAGCGCGAACCACGAGGAGCGGAACATGAAGGAGGCACTGAGCGGATTGACACTCACGCCCTCAGGCAGGTGTCGAAGGCGAGGGTGGGCGCGAGCGTCGTTCTCGTCCTCGCGCCACCGAAAGGGAGAGGCAGCCATCCGCTTCCGCCTCACTCGGAGCGAGCGGTCGGGAAAGGCCCTTGGCTCGGCAACCTATCTCGTCCTCACCCGGTGAGACGTCACCAGCCTTTCCTGACGATTGCCGTTCTCATGGCCATTGTTGCGATTGCGGCGCCGGCGAGCGTAGCGCAGTCGGGCGTGGTTCGAGAAGAACCGGTGTTGCGGATCATCTTCCCCGAGGGTTTCAGCGCCCGCCAGATGGTCGATCGCGTCGCCGCCGTTCGGCGGATCGCGATCAAGAAGCGGGCCGTGACCCCGCGCCTCACCGGCCGCGCGTACGCCGCTGCAACGAGGCGCGCCCAGGTGCCAAAGCAGTTCGTGGCACAGATGAAGCGCAGCAGCATCGAAGGTTTTCTCTTCCCCTCGCTATATGAGTTCTCGCGCACGACGAGCGGGGCCGAGCTGGTTGCCCGCCAGATCGCCGTCTTCGAGCAGCGCTGGCGCACAGTCGATCTCCGCGCTGCTCGTGCACGTGGGCGAACGCCCTACGACGTACTTACGATCGCGTCGATGGTCGAGCGGGAGACCGTAGCGCCCGAGGAGCGCAGGCTCGTGGCTGCAGTGATCTACAACCGCCTCGAACGCGGCATGGCGCTCGGAATCGACGCGACCCTGCGCTACGGACTCGGGGTTCCCGGCACCCGACCCCTGACGAAAGCCCACTTCCAGAGCAACACGCCCTACAACACCCGCCGCTTCAAGGGGTTGCCGCCGACGCCGATCGGCAACCCCGGATTAGCGTCAATCATGGCTGCTGCGCGGCCGGCAAATGTTGACTACCTCTATTACGTGCGGAAACCGGACCGTATCCACCACTTCTTCACGGCGGACGACGAGGAGTTCTGCGAGAAGGCCCGCGAATACGGTTACAGCTGCTGACCGCGCCAACGGCGAGACGGATGCTCGAAGAAGGCGTGCGGCCGTCGCCGAAATGCGTCTTTACGTCCCGCGCAACCAAGCTGTCATCGGCCTTGCCGACGTAGAGCGGCCGGTCGTCGGGCGGCTTGCCGGCCTGCTCGCCGGGTCGACCCGACCCGGGCGTTTGCGCGCATCAGCTCTACGCGGGGGTGCCTTCTACTCGAGATTCGGGTGCGGCTCGACGGCCACCGGTTCGACCGAGACGATCTCCTCCGGGCCAGACTGTCCTCGACCAGCGGTTTCCTTGGCTGGCAGCCGTCGGAGCATCTTTCGCGCGCGTCTGCCGCGAAGCCGTGACGGCCCCAGCCATAACGAGCACGTCGCGGGCACGCGCTCGGCGTGACGAGCTGGAGGCGCGCGCTCGACGACGCTAACGGTCGGCGCTGCGAGGTGGGAGCGCGCTCTTGGTGAGACGCCGCGCGATGCCGGGGTAGTCGGTCACGACGGCGTCGGCGTCGACGGTGATGTCTGCGGCGAAGCTGCCATCGACGGCTTCGTAGCGCACGAGGTGGTGATCGGCGGACGAACGGAGGTGACGGTAGCGTTGGCCATCGGCCTGCACGGCGAGTGCCGGAACCGCCACCCAGGCCATGGTGAACTCGATCGGTCCGCCGCCGTCCAAGAGGCCGTGGCGGAGGATCGGCATCATGTTCGTGACCGGCGACAGCCCCAGGTCACAGTCGAGCGCGCCGGCAAGAGACGCAATCTCGCCGCCGGGGGGCGGTAGGCCGAGCTGGCCTTCCTCGTCCGCGGCGGCGCTCCAGACGCCGTCGGTGTCGCGCCGGAGGTCGAGGTTGCGGCGCCAGCCTTCGCCGCGGCTGGTGACGCGAAGCCGGGACGTGACGAAGCCCGTCCTGGTCTCGAGCTCGTACTCAAGCCGGTAGGGAAGCGGCGCAATGCCGATGGCAACGCCACTGGCGGTCATCTGCTCCGCGCCGATGTCGATCTCGGCGAACTCGACGCCGAACGGGTCGTCCTTCACCCAGGCCGGCGCCCGGCGCGTGGCCGCCGTCTCGCCCGCCACCGGGTCCGCCATGGCCCCCGGTCTAGTGG
>JBOGXT010000663.1:0-2315 GCA_050694635.1 Thermoleophilaceae bacterium | reverse complement strand
CGAACCGGGCGAACTGCGGACGCGGCCGCCGGCGCCGCGGTGCGTGCGCTGCGGCGGCGAGATCGACGGCGAGCCCGCCGTGACGTCGCTCGGCAACTGGCACGAGGACTGCAAGCCCGCGGCGGCGCCCGAGCAGCCCCGACCGTGGCTCGAGCTGCCGCGGGAACGTCGCCGGCGGGTGGCGCACATGCCCGCCAAAGACCGTGAGCGGGTGCTCGCCTGGCTGGCCGACCACGGTCCGGCGACCGGGCGGATGGTCGCGTGGGCGCTCAACCTGCCCGCGCGCGAGGTCACGATGCTGCTGCGGTCCCTGGAGGGCGGGCGCGTCGAGAGCGTCGGGGTGGTGATGACGGGCCGCCGCGGGCATCCGCCGACCGTCTGGCGCGTGCGGGAAGCGGTCGCCGCATGAAACTGGCTGACGCGGTGGTCATCGAGTACCCGGACGGACACGAGTCGAAGGGCTGCGTGGTCGACGGCCGTCCTGCGGTGGTGCTCGACCCGATGGAGTGGCGACAGGACGGCGACGACGCCTACGTGGTTGCCCTCACGGGCTGCCTGATCCGGACCGTGGGACCCGTGCGTCCATGGCGGAAGGGTGATCCCTGGTGACCGCCTGCCGGACTTGCAAAGCCGAGATCACGTGGGCGCACACCGGCGAGAAGTGGATGCCGGTCGACGCGCAGCCCACCGCGGACGGGAACGTGCTGCTGACAGGCGGCAACCCGCCGCGCGCCGAGGTCCTCGCCGGCGAGCGGCTCGTCAAGGCCAGGGCCGCCGAGTGCCGGCTGTACCGGAGCCACTTTTCGTCGTGTCCTGACGCGCAGAAGCACCGGAAGGCGGCGGCATGACCGACCGTCCGCTGCCGAGCACGCGGATGGACAGCCTCGAGGCCGCCGCGGCCGACGCGCACGCCGTGCAGGAACGCATCCGCGCCGGCGTGCGCGCCATGAAGCAGCTGTGGATCGGGCTCGCCGAGGATCTGTACCGCTTCAACCGGGAGGAGCTGTGGCGCGACCTCGGCTACGACAGCTTCGAGGCGTGGCTCGCGACCCCCGAGATCGAGCTCGAGCGGTCCTGGGTGTTCCGGCTCATCAGCGTCTACCGCGAGCTGGTCATCGACCGGGGCGTGGAGCCCGAGCAGATCGCGCCGCTATCGGTCGACAAGCTGCGGCGGGTGCTGCCCGCGATCCGCCGCGGCCATGTGACGGTCGAGGAGGCGCTCGCCGACGTCGAGTCGGTCCCGCACCGGGACCTGCAGACGCGCTATGAGGCGATGACGGTCCGGCCGCCGAACGACCCGGAGCCGCCGATCGAGCCGGAGGCCGAGCCGGAGTACGCGATGTGCCCGGCGTGCGGGTCCCGCTACCAGGTGAGGAAGGCGTGAGGCGGGTGCGTGGCGAGCCGGATCCGCAGCCGTGCGAGGAGTCCACGGTCGATGTGGTCTGCCTGCGCGGCGGGTTCGGCTGTCGCCTGGACCATGACGTGCCGGTGGTCAGCGCGTGGGGCACGGCGGCGATCCTGTCTACGAGCGGCCGGCCGTCGTCGGACTTCGCGGGGGCGGTCGAATGACCAGCACCCGGCAAGGCGTTGACGTTCCGTGCCGGCTCGAGGGCGGCCGTTGGGACGGTGTCATCGGCTTCGTCGACGAACCCGTGCCCGAGCGGATCGGCGTGCGGGCGTGCGAGGGTCCGCCTGACTGTCCGCTCGTTTGGTGCCGGTCGGGCGCGCACTGGACGCGCGTGCCGGCTGCCGGTGGTGAGCCGTACCGGCTGGTGGACTTCGAGGGCGTGACCGCGCTCTACCGCCACGAGCCGATGACGGTCGACGCGCAGCACCAGGAGACGAGGGAGTTGATTCTCGGATGACGCCGGTTGACCGTATGGGCGATATCGAGCACAGGTCTGACCGGCCGAAGGACTTCCGTGCGTGGGCCGAGGAGCTATTCGACACGCACAGCCGCGAGCAGATCATTGACTCGCTGGCCGATGGCGCGGAGTCAGCGTGGACGATGTACGACCAGCTCAGGGGGGCCGTAGAGGCGCTGCGGGACGCGGCGGGGGCGCTCGAACGAGCCGCGATGCACATCATTGATCGCGACGACCACCAAGCGGCGATGGTCGCAGCGCGCGCTGCCCGCGCCGCTGCGAGGGGGCAGTAGACGATGACGTTCGGGCACGCGATCGACCTCTACATCGCCGACATGCGCGCCGAGGGCCGCATCAACAGTGACCGCACCGAGCGCGCCTACCGCGACTGCCTGCGTGCGCACGCCGAAGACGTCAACAACCGCGATCCCCGGACGACCAACCGCGACG
>JBOGXT010000662.1:0-1967 GCA_050694635.1 Thermoleophilaceae bacterium | reverse complement strand
GCGCAGGTCCGCGTGGCCGGGGAAGCGCAGGCGCACGTACATGCGCTTGCGGGGCTTCAGCTCGGTGGCGAATGTGCCGTCGGGCGCGCTGACGACGCGGCGCGAGGTGATCCAGCGCCCATCGCCGTTCACCTGGACCTCGACCTGCTCGGCGGCGAGCGGGCCGCCGTCCGGCCCGGAGAGGAGCCCGGTGACCGGCACGACCGCGCCGAAGTCGACCCGGTGGTCGGCCAGCGTGGCGCTCAGGCGGGTGGCGAAGCTCGGAACGCCGGCCACGCCGGTCGAGACCATCGCGCGCAGGTCGTCGAGCTGGCCGTACAGGAGCTCCCCGGGGCAGGCGGTCCTGCCGGTGTCGCGATGCCCGATCACACGCTCGAGCGTGACCCTCGACCCAGCGGGATACTTGGTCGCGGGGCCGCCCGAGCTGCGCAGCTCGACGGTGCCGCTGAGCGGCTGCCCGTGGACCTGGAGCTTCCAGCGGATGTAGCGCGCCAGCGCGTCGAGCGTCTCTGGCGTGGCCCCGACGCTCGTGTGGTCGGCGATGCTCGCGATGCCGGCGGTCTCCGAGTTGAAGCCCTGCGCGTGGGCGCCGACCACCGCCTGGTCGAGCCCGCCGGCGCGGCCCTCGTAGAGCACGCCGTACTTGTCGACCAGTGCGTTGTAGCCGATGTCGTCCCAGCCGTTCGAGTTGCGGTGGTAGCGGCAGATGGCGAGCACCATCGCCGGCGCCTCCTCGGGCGCGTAGTCGTTCAGCGAGACCGTGTGGTGGACGTGCACCGCCTTGACCGAGCCGTAGCCGGGCGCCCTCCGGGGCGGGCACGCGCTCGCGCCCCACTCGGCGCGTGTGACCACGTCGGGCTGCGGATCTTGGGCGGCACGTGCAACGCCGGCCACGTTGACGAAGTGCAGGCGCAGGCCGCGCACGCGACGGCTGAGGCGGTACTGGACTCCGTTGGCCGTGCCCACCCAGAGCGGGTCCGACGCGTGCCGAACGCGCTCCCCACGGCGGGCGTCGGGATTGTGGCTCGCGTGCGCCTCGAGCGCCTGCCACCGGCTCCACCCACGTCCCGGCCGCCGCACCCGCACAGCGATCTCCGGCAGGGCGCGGCCGCGCCAGCGCATCCCCAGGAGGTTGAACCGACGCTTGGTGGCGAGCCGCGGAGACACGGTGCCGGCGCCCGCCGCGCTCACGCCCGAATTTGCGCTCGGGGCGAGCTCGAAGTCGAACGGCTTGGCCGCGGCCGCGGCCGGCAGGGCGAGCACGGCGCACAGGAGCGCCGCTGCTGAGGCGGGCAGCTTCACTGGAACCGGAACACGTTGTCAGGCCCGCGGTTGCGGGCGTGCAAGATCAAGTGCAGGCGCCCGCCGAAGCCCTACGGAACCGGCTCGGGGCCGTTCGAGCGGTGCTCGTCGCGGAACGTCCGGATGGCGTCGGCTACCTCGTCGTTCCACCTGGGGCAAACCAGCGTGCGACCGGTGCCGCCCGGGTCCGGGTCGCGGTTCCACGCCGTCGCGGCCACCGCGGGCTCCATGTTGCGCCGCGGCACGACGACCATCTGGTAGTCGTCCTCGTCGAAGAGCGCGCGGATCGTCTCGCGCGCCTCCTGCGGCAGGCTCGGCTTGGCCCACACGAGCACGCGCCCGTGCTCCAGCGTGTGCACGAGCTGCTCGTCCTGCGGCGCCTCGTAGTAGAGGCCGTCCTCGGCGGGCTCGAAGTAATGGCGGCCGTTGGTGGGAGGGTTGTCCTCGTAGTCGATCCGATCGTCGAGGCTCGTCGTGTGGTCGGCGACCCCGCTCGCGCGCTTGCCGCGCAGCTCGCACCCGGCCGCCTTGGCGGACGTCTCGAGGTCGAACTCGGTCTGCTCGGGTACATCGCCGCCCTCGGGGAAGACGTCGCCGCCGCCCTGGCCCTCGGCGCCGTTGCCGCCGCCCGCCGCGAGCAGGACGACGACCGCGATGGCGGCGAT
>JBOGXT010000661.1:0-7469 GCA_050694635.1 Thermoleophilaceae bacterium | reverse complement strand
CCCCACCAGCGCGGCCCGGGCAGGTAGCGGGCGTAGGGCCGCGCGACCATCGTCAGCGCGCCGCGCAGGCGGCCGTTCACCCGGTCCGGGACGCGGGTGTGGAAGGCGATGTGCGGGATCATCCCCTGGCGGTCGCGGGCCGCAGCGAGCGTCGCCAGCTCGCGCCAGGCGCGGGCCGGGGCGAGCTCCGCCCAGCCGAGCGCCGCCAGGGCCGAGTCCCAGTTCCACTGGTGCGGATAGGTGGCGCGCGACGGCACGGTGTAGCTGCCGTTGTCGTTCCCGCGCAGCACATTCTCCGCGCTCGTCCAGAGGTCGGTTGCCGGGAACTTGATCACGGTCGCTGGCATCGCTACACATGAGTAGTCGGCGCGTAACGATCGTTACGTGAGGCTCGGACGCCTGCGCTTCGGCCGGCGCGCGCGGGCCACCGCGTACCCGCCGCCCCCGCCGACGAGCGCGACGGCGAGCACGGCCGAGCCCAGCTTGATGATCGGCCCGAGGCGGTCGAAGCGCATGATCCGCCAGCCCTCGACGCGCGCGACCTTCTCGAGCGCGGCGTCCGGATTGACCGCCACCGGGTTGCCGACCGCGCGCATCATCGGCAGATCCGACTCGGAGTCCGAGTAGGCGTAGGACTCGCCCAGGTCGATCCCCTCGCGGACGGCGATCTCGCGGATCGCCTCCGCCTTGCCCTCGCGGTAGGTGAAGGGACCGGCCGCCTGGCCGGTATAGACGCCGTCGCGCACCTCGGAGCGCATGCCGATCCCGCCATCGAAGGTCAGCACGTGGGCCAGCACGTCGGCGAGCTCCTGCGACGCCGCGGTGACGATGTACGCCGGCCGGCCCGCGTCCTGGTGGGCGAAGGCCTCCGCCAGCACCTCGCGGTAGAGCAGCGGCAGGATGCCGGCGAGCACGTCCGGCCCGAGCCGCTGGAGATCCACGACGCGTTGGCCGGCGATGGCGTCGAGGATCCGCTGGCGCAGGACGTCCGTGCCCTGGTCGGTGGAGCCCCGGATCCGGAACTTGACGTTCGCCCACCCGTCCCGCACCAGCTGGCGGCGGGACAGCATGCCGTGCTTGTAGGCCGCGCGCGCGAAGTGCAGCGCGCTCGAGCCCTCGATGAGCGTCTTGTCGAGGTCGAAGAAGGCGGCCCCTCTAACCGCCATTGACCTCGATGATCACGGCGTCGCCCTGGCCGCCGCCGGAGCAGATCGCCGCCACGCCGAGCCCGCCGCCGCGCCGCCGCAGCTCGTTCGCGAGCGTCATCAGGATGCGCGCGCCGCTGGCGCCGATCGGATGGCCGAGCGCGATCGCCCCGCCGTTCACGTTGACCTTCGACTCGTCCACGCCGAGCATGCGCATCGAGTTGAGCGCCACCGAGGCGAACGCCTCGTTGATCTCGAACAGGTCGATCTCGTCGACCGACAGGCCCGCCTTCTCGAGCGCCGCGTGGGTGGCGTTGGCGGGCGTCCGGGCCAGGTAGGGGAACTCGTCCGCCACGGCCGCCTGGGCCACGATCGTGGCGACCGGCGCGCGGTCGTTTCGCTTCGCCCACTCGTCGCTCGACAGCACGACCGCACCGGCGCCGTCGTTCACGCCCGGGGCGTTGCCCGCCGTGTGCGCTCCGTCCTTGTGGAAGGCGCCCTTCAGCTTGGAGAGCGCCTCGAGCGACGACTCCCTGCGCGGCCCCTCGTCCACTTCGACGGTCGTGTCGCCCTTCCGCGACGAGACCGTCACGGCGACGACCTCCTCGGGCAGGCGGCCCTCGTCGGTGGCCTGCACCGCGAGCTCGTGCGAGCGCAGGGCGAACCTGTCCATATCCGGGCGGGTGATCTCGAGCTCCTCGCCGACCTCGTCGGCCTCCTCGCCCATGTGCTTGCCGGTGAACGGGTTGGTGAGACCGTCGTGCACCATCGCGTCGAGCGCCTTGGCGTCGCCCATGCGGAAGCCGAAGCGCGCCTGCTTGAGCATGTAGGGCGCGTTCGACATCGACTCCATGCCGCCGGCCACCGCCACGTCGAGGTCGCCGGCCCGCACCGCCTGGTCGACGATGCCCGCCGAGCGCAGCCCCGAGGCGCACACCTTGTTGACCGTCTCCGAGGAGACCTCCTTGGGGATGCCGGCCTTGATCTGGGCCTGGCGGCTCGGGATCTGGCCCTGCCCGGCCTGCAGCACCTGCCCGAATACGACGTGCTCGACCTGCCCGGGCGACACCTCGGCCCGCTCCAGGGCGGCGGCGATCGCTGTGCCGCCGAGGTCGGTGGCGTCGAGCGCGGCGAGGCCGCCGCCCATCTTTCCGAACGGGGTGCGGGCGGCGCCGAGGATCACGGTCTTGGGCATCTCTTCATGTCTCCTTAAGACGATCCCGCGCGCACTCGGCCGAGCCGAGTGCTTCGCGGCCTGGGGATCGAAAACCTTACTCACCGGGTACGCAGCGGGGCGGAGGCCCGCAAGACGCTCGCCGAGCTCGACCTCTCCTTCCAGCACGAGCTCGACCCCAAACGGGTCGCCGAGCTGCGCAGCCTGCGCTTCATCGAACGCAAGGTGTGCAGTCTGATCCTGGGGCCACCCGCCGGAGTGCGTCGCCGAGCAATGGAAGCGGCCCACCACCCGGTCGTCCTCCTCGACCAGCTCGACGATCTCCATACGCGAGTTCGTGGGGGCAGTGTCGGCGCAGCAGAAGGTGGCCGGGCCAGCGCGCGCCGCCCCAGGTCGGCGCGGGGTCGAGTACCACGACCTCGGCTTCGTCGACGAGACCCGCGAACCACGCCTGTGGTGACGAGAGGACGCAGGGCGATACGCCGGCCCGGCGCGCCGCCTCGACATAGACGGCGGCGAGCAGCGCCGGGTGGCCCCGGCGACGGTGCAGGACGCGATCGAGGAAGAGCGCATCGATGCCATCGTTGGAGGGCCGCAGGCCGGCCTCCTCCCAGAGGGTGGTGGCGATGCGCTGGCCGGCGGCGCGCGCCGCCTGCCCGCTGGCTCCGAACAGCGGCCGCGACAGCTCGTCGAGCTGGTCCAGCGCGGCGGCCCAGTCGACCGGGTGGAACTCTGCGGCCAGCGCGAGCAGCAGGCGATCGAATGGGACACCGCCGCTCTGCGCGAGCGCGGCGAAGCGCGGCTGGGAAGCGCTCATTCCAGCTCGGGCTCGAGGTGGACGCCCTCGAACTCGGCACTGGCGCCCTCCGGCAGCGCGGGGCCTTCCTCCTCCTCGCCGTGGCGCGGAAACGGGGGCGGCGCGATCGTGGCCCGCAGCGTGTAGTCACCGGCCTCGGGGATCGAGAGGTTCTCCGCGTAGTGGAAGAACTCGGCGTAGTAGAAGCGGAGCCGCTCGCGGGCGACGCGGCGCCCGGACCCGTCGATGACCTCGAGCGTGATCGGGACGTCCGGTACCAGGCGGCCGGTGTCGGCCTCGATCGGCAGGATCTCGATGTGGTGCGTCTCCCCGGCCGCCGGCGGCCGCCAGCGCAGCTGGCCGCCGCGAGGCTCGAACCAGCCCTCGGCGGGCTCGACGATGTAGGCGATCCGCCAGGGCCCGACCTGGGTCTCACCGCCCTCCGCTTCGACCTCTTCCTCGATCTGCTGGTACTGGGCGGCGACTCCTTCGGGCACCTCGGCAGGTGTCGTCGCGGTCGTGGTGGTCGCGGTGTCGGTGCCGGCGGCCTCGCCGTCTTCGCCGCAGCCTGCGGCGCCAAGGCCGAGCGCAAGCGCGGCGAGCGCCGCCGGGATCGTGGGGTGGTTCATTTCGCTTCTCCTTCGGTGGTGGTGGGAATGGGCCCCGCAGGCCCCCCGACGGCCCGGGGTTGCGGCGGGGCGGCCAGGTGGCGGGCGCAGCCGCGGCGGCAGCACGCCGCCCCATGCAGGACTTCGAAGTGGGCCCCGCCGAAGTAGGAGATGGACCAGCTCACACGAGCGCCTCCGCGATCGCCCGCGACGTCCCACGACCGGCGAGCACCGCCGCGAGCTGCCGCTCGAGTCCCGGCGCGAGCGTGAAGGCGGGCCGGTAGCCGAGCTCGTGCGCCGCCTTGGCGCCGCAGGCCGCCGTGGCGATCGCCTCCGCCGGGAACGCCGGTCGGCGTCGGATGATCGCCCGCCGTCCCAGCATCCGCTCGAGGAGCCATAAGGCGTCCCGCAGTGGCGTCGAGCCGCACCCGGCGATGTTGTAGATCTCGCCGGACCTGCCGCGCTCGAGCGCGGCGGCTAGCCCCGCCACGGCGTCGGCGACGTAGGTGAACTCGCGCCGCGCTTGCCGGGCGGCGCACCAGAGGATCGGGCGCCCCGAAGCGATGCCCTCGATCCAGCGCGAGAACGCCATGTCGGGGCGCTGGCCTGGCCCGAAGACCGTGAACAGCCGCGCTATCACGACATCGGCGCCGAACCGCCGCCGTGCGCGCTGGCACGCCTGTTCGGCCGCCAGCTTGGTCACGGCGTAGGCGCCCAGCGGCGATGGCGGCGTGCGCTCAGGGCTCGGTAGCCACGCTGCGTCACCGTAGACCGACGACGACGAGGCGAGCAGGAAGCGCTGGCCGCCCTCCGCCGCGGCGGCAATGAGCCGCTCGGTGGTGAGCACGTTCTCCGCCCACAGCTCCGCGAAGCCGTGCCCGCTCCGCACCCCCGGCAAGGCGGCGAGGTGCACGATCGCGTCGACGGTCTCAAACGCCCCGTCCAACTCGTCGCAGGCCACGTCGGCGCGGACGACCCGCACGCCGAGGCAGGTCAGGCGCGCGGCCGCCTCCGGGCCGCTCCCCGGACCGTGCTCGGCGCTCAGCCGGTCGACGCACACAACCTCCCAGCCGCGCCCCGCGAGCGCGGCGCAGAGATGGCTGCCGATGAAACCCAGCCCACCGGTCACACAGACGCGCGCCATCACCGCTGGTGGTGGTCGTGGCCGCCAGGCGGGCCGGCGCCCGGACGGGCCCCGGCGCGCTCGAGCGCCCTGCTGATCACCGTCTCGAGCGCCCGCGTCTTCAGCGCCCCGCCGAAGGAGGCGTTGGTGATCTTCACCTCGAGTCCCTTGTAGGTGAAATGGCTCTCGAAGCGGCGATCCCAGTCCGGGATCGGGCGCTGATAGCCCCGCCGCAGGACGATCAGTGTGTCGCGCGAGTCGGAGTCGAACTCGTTCGGCACGTCGATCACGTGCCGGAAGCCCGCCTTGGCGCGACTGTCCAGGGCTTCGACCGGGCTGTCGACCTTGCCCTCGGGGTCGTCCGCTTCGGTGGCGCCGTCGGCGTAGAGATGGAAGACACCGAGCCGGCCCGGGCGGCGGACGGCGCGTTCGAGGGCCCGCTTGGTGCGCTCGAACAGCGCCCGAGAGAAGTCGTGGTAGGCGTCGCCGCCGCAGTCGTAGTCGCCGCACCTCCCGGTCGGAAGACCATGACCCGAGAGGTGGATCGCGGCGGGCGCGGCGGGCGGCAGCGCGCGCAGCTCGCGCCGCACCTTGTTCACGACGCTGCGCATATAGGCCCGCGTGACCCCCATCGGCTCTGCGTAGGAGACCTCGATCGAGGGGTCGAGCTCGCCCGCCGCCTGCGCGGCCTCGTGGCGCAGCATGTGCGTCTGCATCACGTCGGAGAACCCCACGCCGTGGTAGGCCATCACGATCCGCTCGACGCGCTCGCGGCGCACCAGCTCCGTAACCGCCTCGCGGATCCCCTGGCGGCCCCCGCCGACACGGGGATCGATCCCGTAGCCCACCCGGATGGGCAGGCCCTGCCCGTAGCGGGCGCGGAGGCGGCGGATCACCGCCAGCTTCTTGGGCAGCTTCTGGTCGTAGTTGGGCGAGCGCCCGCCCATCAGCTGCCACTCGTGCCAGGCCCCGAGCCCCACGTGCTCGAAGATGTCGGGCTCACCGAGCCCCGGTCCGCCCACCATCACGTAGTGAGCCGGAAGCCGTCCTGAGCCAGGGACATAGGCGGCCGGGCCAGAACGAGGTCGCAGCCAAGCGTCCATCCGCTCCCCGTCCAGACGCGGCTCGGAGCACGCGTAGCAGCCGCGATCCTGAAGCACGGTGCCGGCGTCGAGCGTGCGCAGCCAGCCCGGCACCAGCCCCAGCTCCATCAGGTGCTCGAAGAACCTGCGGAAGCTCCAGTAGGTCAACTCGTTGTACTCGGGCGGTTCGCCGTGGTCCGCGATCAGCAACCCCAGCCGCTCCCCAGCTGGGCCCGACCGCGGCGGCACGTGGTGTCCCGGCTGTGCCAGCGCGCTATCGGCCGGCGCCAGCAGAGCGAGACCCGTAGCGGCCAACACCAGTGCGCGAGCGATCGTTCCAACCACCTAGCCGCCTTCCCGGCCTTCGCCTATTAGGGAACCCTAATTAGGGTACCCTAATACATATCGCAAGGGTCGGGATTCAGTCAAGCCCGATGTTGCCGCCACGTCGTGGGCGGCGGGCGCTGCCAGGGGCCTGGCGGGCGCGGCCTGCGCATCGTCCGTAGCAGAGCGCGCGGCCCACAGCCACGGGTAGGTAGCCGGTGTCTCGCGCGATCCGCTCGCCGACCTGCTTGGCCGCCGTCCGGTCCGGCTCGTCGTCGCCGAGCAGGTGCGCCAGTGCGGCGAACGCGGCCCGGGCGAGCTCCTCGGAGGCAGGCGCGCCGGCAGCGAGCGCCTCGGCGTGCTCGTCCTCCTCGCCGCCGGCGGCGATCTCCTCGGCCGAGACCTCGCCCATGCCGACCAGGTTGGCGATGGCGCGGTTCTTGGCGCGCGTGGTGGCGGTGGCCCTGAGGTCGTTCTCGAGCTTCTGCTTGCCGCGCCAGCTCTGGAAGCGCTTCTCCTCGCTCGAGCAGTAGCCGTCGCCGTCGCCGTACTGGCCGTTGGGCGCCACGGCGCGGATCCAGACCTCGGCGCGCACCGGGTCGCCGTGCTCATCGCGCTCGACCTCGGAGCGGACCCGCTCGAAGCTGAGGTTAAACGCGCGCGCGATCTTCCTCCAGCCGCTCTTCTTCAGGAACGGCCGCTCGAGCGGGCGGCCTTCCTTGTCCTCGGTCTGCCAGTCGCTCGGCTCGAGCAGGTCGCGCGGCAGCCGCTGGTACTGGCGCATACCCTCGACCACCTGCTCGGGGTCGAGCGGCATCAGCACCTCGCGCTCGGCGGGCGGGCGCGCGCCAGCGCCACCCCCTGGACGGGCGCGGGCAGCGGCCGTAGCTCGCTGGGGGTCTCCTCGGCGTGGCTGTCGATCGCCGCTTCGGGCGGCTGCCGTTCTCGTGGGACACGTCGATCGCCTCTCTTTCGTGTTGGTAGTGGAGCTGTCGGGCGCGCCGTGGCCGATGCGCGCCGCATTCGCTCCGGGGTCGCGGGCGTCGCCCGCGCATCGGCGGCTCAGAACGCCTGCGGCTCGTGTTCGAGCCCGACCGGGCTGCCGTCGTGGCCGACGAACACGGTGAGCCGGTCGAAACGCAGCGTGTCCGCCTCGACCGTGCGGTTGGCAGCGAGTCAGACGAGCGCCGCCCGGCGCAGCCGCCTCCGCCGCAGGC
>JBOGXT010000660.1:0-5332 GCA_050694635.1 Thermoleophilaceae bacterium | reverse complement strand
GCGCCCGAGCCGTGCCTGCACGACCTGCGCCACAGCCACGCCAGCATGCTGATCGCCCTCGACGTCCCGCTGGTCGACGTCCAGCGGCGGCTCGGACACCGCAAGCCCGACACCACCCTGCGCGTCTACGCCCACCAGTGGAAGGAACGCGAGGCCCGCCGCAGCCAGATCGGGGAGCAACTCGGCCAGCTCTTCGAGGAGCGCAAACAACTGCCCGCGCCCGCCCCGGCGGAGACACGGCTGGCCCTTCTCGCAGTGAGCACGGGCCACCACGACTGAAAGGGAGGAGCAGTGACCGTTCAGGACCTGATCGACGAACTCCAGGGCTGCGATCCCGATGCGGAGGTCCGCTTCCTGGCGCAGCCCTCCTGGCCCTTCGAGTACACGATCGCGGCCGTCGTCGAGGCAACCGACCAGCCAGCGGATCTGAGCGGCTACCGGGAGACGCCCGCCCCGCGCGTTCTGCTCGTCGAGGGCCGCCAAGCCTGCTACGGCGACCAGCGGCTATTCGAGGCGAGCGGAGCAGGCGATGCCTGACCGCCACGGCTTCAACCTGCTCGGCGAGACGGTGCGCTGCATCGACTGCGAGGAGGGCGGGCCGCTCTGGCGCTGGCCCGAGCGCAAGCGGCGACGCCACGCGCGCAGGCACCGCACCCCCGCTCGCAGGGGAGCGGCAGATCGTCGGCGGCAGCGGATCCTCCTCGCCGCGCCACCGACACGAACCCACGAGGAGAAGGAGGCCACCACCATGGCGAAGCAGACAACGACGAAGGGCGAGCCGGCGAAGCAGGTCGCGATCGACGTGCTCCGCACGGCCGGCGGGCCGCTGCACGCGAAGGAGATCGCCAAGCGCGTGCTCGACTCCGGCCGCGCACGCCTCACGGGCAAGACCCCGGAGCAGACGATCACCGCCATGCTCGCAGTCGGCTCCAAGCCCGGCGGGCCCTTCACGCGCGTCGACAAGGGCACCTACGCCCTCGCCGAGGAGCCGCCCGCGCCAGAGAGCGCAGCGCCGAAGGCGAAGCCCGCCGCCTGAACCCTCAGGCGGGCCTTGCTCGGCCGCACCTGCGAGAGCCGCTCCCGACCCGGCGGCTCTCGCCGCTCGTGCGGTCTGGACGAGCCTCACGCCGCCTGCTGCGCTCACGCACGAGCGGTCGTGCGGTAGCCCCCGGCGGCTCCATCTGCGTCGAGACGAGAACCTCCAGGATGCGGACGGGCGTGAGCGCGAAGCCCTCGCGCGCGAGTCGCTTGCGGAGCGCATCGATCTCGTTGCGCCTCGCGAGAAGATCGTCCCGGAAGAGGCGAAGAGCCTCCATCGCGACGTCGGCAGCCCTGGCCTTGTTCTCCGTCCCCGCGAGCGGCGCCTTGAACTCGGGCGCGCTCAGGTAGTGGCGGAGGACGACGCTGTCGAGCATCGGGATCAGAAGGCGACGTTTGCGATGCACGACCTTCGTCGCGACCGGGATCAGTACCCTCGGCGCCTGGACTGCCGCATGCAAGAGCTCGCGAAGCGGCGTGCGCCAGTGCTCGAGGTCGACTAAGTCCGCGTGCTCGGGGATCGTGCCCAGAAGCGGCTCGCAGTTCGCAGCCATCCCTTGATGGACGAGACGCACCTTGACCGCAGTGTTGACGAACGAGTTCATCGCCACCGTCACCAGCACATCGAGTGGCTCGATCACGTCCGGGTCGGACGACGGGATGGCGTCGTAGTAGGCGTACTCCGCCCTGCAGCTACGCGCTCGGTCGCCTCTGCTCAGACGCCCGTGATGTCGAATCCCATGTCGCTTGTCGTTGGGTTCTGCGCCAAGTATATGTTATGTTACGTAACGGATTGTAATTAGGCCGAGGAGTTCCGCCATGTCACGCACCGAAGCACCTTCCCCTCTCGACGGGCTCGGTGGGCACCGCCGGCGCGCGACCCTCGCGCTGCTGGCGTTCGCGATGTTGATCGTTTCGCTCGATCAATACATCGTGGTGGTGGCGCTGCCCGAGATCGGGCGCGACCTCGGCTATTCGGGGCAGACGCTGCAGTCGGTCATCAGCGCCTACGCCGTCGCGTCGGCCGGCTTCCTGCTGCTCGGCGGCCGCGCCGCCGATCTGCTCGGGCGCCGCCGAGTGCTCGTGTCGGGCCTCGCCCTCTACGCGGGCGCCTCGCTGGCCGGTGGGCTCGCGGCGGCGCCCGAGGTCCTGCTCGCCGCCCGCGCCGTGCAGGGGCTGGGCGGAGCGCTCGTCTTTCCCGCCACGCTGTCGCTCGTCAACACGACCTTCACCGAGGGTCGCGAGCGCAACCGCGCCCTCGCGGTCTGGGGCGGGGCCGGCGCGGCCGGGCTCGTGGTCGGCGTGCTGCTCGGCGGCGTGCTCACCCAGGCGCTCGGCTGGGAGGCGGTGTTCTTTTTCAACGTGCCGCTGGCAGGCGTAGCTCTGCTGCTGGCGTTCGCGCTGATCCCCGCCGATCGCGAGCGCGAGAAGCGCCGCCGCTTCGACCTGACCGGCGCTCTCAGTGCCACGCTCGGCGTCACGCTGCTCGTCTTTGTTCTCGTGCAGGGCCCGAAGCTCGGCTGGGGATCCCCGGGCATCCTCGCCAGCGTGGTGGTGGGCGTGGTCTCACTGACGGCCTTCGCGGCCGTCGAGCGGCGCGGTCGCGATCCGCTCGTGTCGCCCCGGCTGCTCGCGAACCGCAACCTCGCCACCGCGGTTGCGATCTCGTTCCTGTTCGTCGCGACGTTCGGCTCGGTCCTCTACTTCCTCTCGCTCTACTTCCAGGACGTGCGCGGCTACGACGCCCTGGAGACCGGCCTGGGGTTCCTGCTCCCCACCGCGTTCGTCGTAGCCGGCTCGGCGCTCGCCGGCCATCTCGCGACGCTCTGTGGTCTCAGGGCGACGCTGGTCACGGCCCTCGTCGTCGGGGCGCTGGGCGCGCTGGCTCTCGGGTTCGCCATGTCCGCGAACGCCAGCTACGCCTCGCTCGTCCCCGGCCTGATCCTGATGAGCATCGGCGACGGCGTCGTCTTCACCACGATGTTCATCGCCGCGGGGACGGGCGTGGCAGACAGCGAGCAGGGCGTCGCCTCGAGCATCGCCTCGACCAGCGCCTCGGTCGGCGCCGCCGTCGGCCTCGCGCTGCTCGTGCTGGTGGCCAACTCGGGCACCGACGGGCTTGCGGGGGAGGCGCTGCGGACCGCCAGCGCGGACGGCCTCAGCACCGCGGTGCTCGTCATCGCGGCCGGGATCGCGGCCACTGCACTGGTCGCTTTGAACCTCCGTCCCGACCCGAGAACGCGGGACGAGGCCCCGTGCCCGCGCCGGCTGGCCCTCCCGACGCGGCTGCGGCCCGACCAAGGTTGCTGAGAGCGGCCGCCCTACAACCAGGGCCTCGCCCCGCCCGCTCCCCGACGACCTTCCTTGCTGCCCGGCAGAGGCGGCCGGCTGGGCTCCACAGTCAGGCGTGGAGATGATGCAGCTTGGGAGCGCCGCTCATGCGGCGGCTGTGCTCCAGCAGTCTCGGATAGTCGGTCGCGATGCCCTGCAGGAGCGCCTCGACCGCGCGCTCGATCTCGACATCGCTCGTGGGCGCGTGACCGAACAGAGCCCTGTAGTGGACCAACGAGCCGAGCAGATCAAGGATCAGCTCGAGCTCGACATCGTCTCGCAGGTCACCGCGCGCGTAGGCCCGCTCGAGCGTCTCCCGGACGGCCGCGCGCGGCGGGTCGAACAGCGTGGTCATGAACGCCCCCCGCAGCTCGCGGTCGCCGATGCAGTCGGCGAGCAGCGGACCAAGTACCCCGGGAGGCATGCGCCGGAAAGCTGCCACGAACACCTTGAGGCACTCGTCGAGATCGCACAACGTGCAGCCGGTGTCCGGCGCCCGCGCCTCGCCGAGGCGCCGGCCGAGCGCGGCGAGCACCAGACGCTGGCGGCTGGACCAGCGCCGGTAGATCGCCGGCTTCGTCGTCCCGGCCTGGCGTGCCACCTCCTCGAGCGTGAGGCGGCCGTAGCCGGACTCCCCGAGCACGGCGAGCGTTGCGCTGACCACCGCCGTGTCGATCTCGGGGTTTCGAGGCCGGCCGACGCGCTCGGCCGCCGCGCTGGGATCGCGGGCAGAGCTCATGCGCCTATCGTACCCCATGCTATTACGGACCGTAACGTAATAGTGGCAGTGGTGCCAATCGGCGGGCCGGTCTCTCTCTGTTATGATCCGGATCGGAACGAAATGCTACCGGGAGGAGAGATGTCGATGACCACCGAGCAGCAAGCATCCGAGTCCGCGATTCGCGCGCTGATCGAGAGCTGGGCGAAGGCGGTTCACGCTGGGGATCTCGACGGCGTACTCGCCGATCATTCCGACGACATCCAGATGTTCGACGTGCCACCCCCGAACGAGGTGCGTGGCATCGAGGCCTACCGCAAGACGTGGCCCCCGTTCTTCCAATGGCAGAAGCAGGGGGCGTTCGAGATCGTCTCGCTTGATGTCACCGCGGGTGCCGATGTCGCCTTCGCGACCGCCCTGCTCCGTTGCGGGAGTGAAGAGGAGCTGAGGAAGGATCCCGACAACCGCCTACGCCTGACCGTTGGGCTGCGCAAGGAAAACGGCCGCTGGCTCGTTTCGCACGAGCATCACTCGTTTCCTGCAAAGGACTGACTGATCACCCGAGAGCGAAAAGGAACGTGGTCTCGATGAACCTGCCGGCGATCGTCACACCCGACGAGGGAGAGGCAGCCCGTGACGAGCTGCTCGCCAAGGAGAACGAAGCAACCCGAGTCCTGGCCGCGGCCTGCGCGATTCTGGGCGACCGCGGAACGAACCGCCCAGTCTGGTATGCAGCGATGGCGCGGGTCTGAATCTTCGACACAGTCGAACGAGGGGCACAGTCGAACAAGGGGTGCTGGGCGAGCATCCTCGACGGGCTCGAGCGCCGCCCACGCGCGGGCCGGGGACTAGGCGGAACTTGGTCGGGCGCGCGCAGCCGCCAAGGCGCCGCCGGCGAACGAGTTCGATCATGAGCGCGCGTGACCGCGAGGAGAGGAGACGGTGACCGCGGACGCTGCTCCCAGGGCCGGGCGGCGGGAGTGGATCGGGCTCGCCGTGCTCGCGCTGCCGTGCCTGCTCTACTCGATGGACCTGACCGTGCTCTATCTGGCGGTGCCGGCCCTGAGCGCGGACCTCGAGCCGAGCGGCTCGCAGCTCTTGTGGATCACGGACATCTACGGGTTCCTGCTCGCGGGGTTGCTGATCACGATGGGCACGCTGGGCGATCGGATCGGCCGCCGCCGGCTGCTCTTGATCGGCGCCGCCGCCTTTGGCGCCGCCTCGGTGCTGGCCGCCTTCTCCACG
>JBOGXT010000659.1:0-9859 GCA_050694635.1 Thermoleophilaceae bacterium | reverse complement strand
GCCCGGAGCGGCGCTCGCCGCCACGGTGCGCGTGCACGACCCGAGCTTCTGGCGCGCGCTGCTGGGGGGCAGCCGCGGACTTGCCCACGCGTACGGCGCCGGTGGGTGGGACAGCGACGACCTCGTCGTCCTCGTGCGGATCGCGGCGCGGGAGATGCGGCGCCTCGACCGCTGGCGCCGCCCGCTGGCGCCTCTGCGCAACCTGCTGTCGCGCGTGCCCCGCAACACGCGCACCGGAGCGCGCCGCCACATCGCCGCGCACTACGACCTCGGCAACGAGCTGTTCCGCCTGTTCCTCGACGAGACGATGACGTACTCCTGCGCCCTGTTCGAGCGGCCCCGGGTGTCGCTGCGCGAGGCGCAGGAGGCGAAGCTCGAGCGAGTCTGCCGCAAGCTCGAACTCGGCCCCGGGGACCACGTGCTCGAGATCGGGACCGGCTGGGGCTCGTTCGCCCTCCACGCAGCGGAGCGGTTCGGCTGCCGGGTGACAACCACGACGATATCGCGCGAGCAGCACGAGGCGGCGTGGCGGCGGGTGCGCGAGGCCGGGCTCGAGGATCGCGTCAGCGTGCTGCTCCAGGACTACCGGGACCTGCGCGGCCGCTACGACAAGCTCGTCTCGATCGAGATGATCGAGGCGGTCGGCTGGCAGTACTTCGAACTGTTCTTTCGCCGTTGCGGGCAGCTGCTCGACCCGCGCGGCCTGATGCTGCTGCAGGCGATCGTGATCGACGATCGCGCCTACGAGGTCGAGAAGGCGTCGCGCTCGTTCATCAAGGAGCTGATCTTCCCGTCGGGCTGCCTGCCCTCGCTCGAGGTGATCGCGCGCTGCGTTGGACGCGCCACGAACCTGCGACTGCTGGACCTCGAGGACATCACGGGGCACTACCCCGAGACCCTGCGGCGCTGGCGGGAGAACTTCGTGCGCTTCACCGGCCGCGCGGGGGAGCTCGGGTACGACCTGCGGTTCCGGCGGCTGTGGGAGCTGTACCTCGCGTACTCGGAGGGCGGCTTCCTCGAGCGGCGGATCGGCGACGTGCAGGCGCTGTTAGCCGGGCCCGGATATCGCGGCCACGCGCCACGGTTCGAGCGGGCGGGCGTTTTCGCCGGGAGCTGAGGCGGGCGGTGCTCAACCACGTGCGCCGCGGCGGCGGCGAGCCGCTCGTCCTGATCCATCCGCTTGGCGCCGAGCTGGTCGTGTGGGAGCCCGTGCTCGACCTGCTCGCGCGCGCGCGCGACGTGATCGCCGTCGACCTGCCCGGCTTCGGGGGCTCGGCACCGCTGTCGAACGGCGCGCGGCCGACGCCGCCGCTGCTGGCAGGCTCCGTGGCGTCGTTCATGGATCAGCTGGGGATCGAGCGGGCGCACGTGGCGGGCAACTCGCTCGGCGGCTGGGTGGCGCTCGAGCTGGCCAAGGCGGGGCGGGCGCTGTCGGTGACCGGCGTCTCCACCGCGGGCCTCTGGAGGCGGCCGCTGGGACCCCGGCCGGGTGGCGACGTGAGGCGTGTCGGCCGTGTGCTGCTGCCGCTGCTGCCGGTGCTGCTCCGCAGCGCACGGGGCCGGCGCCTGCTGCTGCGCGGGTCGGTGGGGTATCCCGAGCGGGTGCCGGCGGCGGCGGCCTCCCGGCTCGTGCGCTCGTACGTCACGTCGCCGGGCTTCGAGGGCGCGAACGCGGAGATGCGCGCGGCGGTCTTCTCGGGCGTGGAGCAGATCCGGGTGCCGGTCACGCTCGCCTGGGCCGAGCTCGACCGGCTGGTGCGCCGGCCGCGCGAGACGACGCCCGGATGGCGCACGCTGGTGCTGCGCGATTGCGGGCACATCCCGACCTGGGACGACCCGGAGCAGGTGGCTCGGGTGCTGCTCAGGGCGAGCGATTAGCTCGGGGAGAGCGCGCGCTCCTAGAGCTCTCTGCGGGCGAACTTCGTCACGGCCTCCCGGGCGCGCTGGCGGCGCGGACGCTCGCTCCAGTGGTGCGGCTCGATCCTCTCGGAGACCGTGAGGTCGCGCTCGAAGGCGTCGTGCAGCTCGCCCGCGAAGCGCTCGCTCTGCACGCACAGGGCGACCTCGTCGTGGAGCTGGAACGAGCGGTTGTCGAAGTTGACCGAGCCGACGCAGGCCCAGCAGCCGTCCACCACCAGCCCCTTCGCGTGCAGCATGGTCGGACAGTACTCGAACAGCTCGACGCCGGCCTCGAGCAGGTCTTCGTAGCTGGCGCGGCCAGCCGTGCGCACGAACTCCTTGTCGATGTGGGAGCCGGGTACGAGGATGCGCAACTCCACCCCGCGCTCGGCCGCCTCGAGAAGCGCCTCGGTGAAGGCGGGCCGGGGCACGAAGTAGGCGGAGGTCAGCTCGATCGTGCGCTTGGCGGCGGCCAGCGCCAAGTAGATGAGCGCCTCGGCGTTGGTGTCGCCGACGGTGGCGCTCGAGCGCATCACCTGCATCGGGCCGCCGTCCTCCACCTCGTCGAGGTCGGGCAGATAGCGGTCTCCGGCGAGCACGTTGCCGGTGCCCTCGAGCCAGGTTTCTGCGAAGGCGCCCTGCAGGCCGCGCACCACCGGGCCACGGACGCGCACGTGGGTGTCGCGCCAGTGGTCGGGGTCCTGGGCGTTGCCGGTCCACTCCTCGGCGATGCCGACCCCGCCGGTGAAGCCGACGGCGCCGTCCACGATCAGCAGCTTGCGGTGCGTGCGGTGCTGCAGCCGTCGCACGGCGTAGGGCTTGGGCGGGCGAAACCAGCAGAAGGTGACCCCCGCCTGGCGCATCTTCTCGACGAGACGCCGCTCCATCTGGGCGCCGCCGACCGCGTCGACGAGGACGTTGCACTCCGCGCCGGCCTTGGCGCGGTCGCAGAGGGCATCGGCCACCTCGATGGCGATGTCGCCCTTCCAGTAGGCGTAGGAGAGGAGGTTGACCGTCTCCTCGGCCTGGCGGATGGCATCGAGGTAGGCGGGGAAGATCTGGTCGCCGTTGACGAGAAGGTCGACGTCGTTGCCGTAGGAGACCGGCGCGCCGGTGAGGGCCTCGGCGGCGCGCAGGAAGCTCGGCGCGGAGACGTCGACGTCTCCGCGCAGCTCGTACCCATGGCCACCCTCGCGACGGTGGCGGAGGCTGTCGGCGGCGTACCAGGCGGCGCCGGCGGCGGCGACCCCCGCCGGCCACGCATAGCGGGCCACCGGGCGGGCCGTGCGCCCGTTGTTCCTAGACATTCCGACCATATTGATGCCGTCCCTTACCCACGGGCCGTCGAGGGCAAGCCTCGGCCGGCGAGCCGGCGCGGCCTGCCGCTGCTGGGGACGGGGAGCGGCTCGCGCTCGTCGAGATCGTCCTTGACCGGCTGTATCGTCTCGAACACATGTTCGCTAGAGCACCAATCCCGCGTAGGCCCGACAAGCGCGCGGAGGCGCGGCACCTACGGGGTGAAGGCGGGATCTCTATCAGGAGGATCGCCGCTCGGCTTGGCGTCTCTCCGTCGAGCGTCCACGAATGGACACGCGATATCGAGCTCACCCCCGAACAGCGCGACGCGATCCGTAATTCCGACGCCGTTCGGCGCGCCCAAGCCGCTGGTAATAGAGCGATGCGCAGGCGGGCTCGTCAGAGGCGGCTGGGGGCTCAGGATCACGGACGTGAGGTGGCGCGCCAGAACGACCCCCTGCATGTCATCGGCTGCATGCTCTATTGGGCCGAAGGCTCCAAGCGACGGAACGACGTAACAGAGCATCTACGGCTCGATTCAGGAATACGCCAGGATGGAGCGGCCCGAGTGGCTCGACCTCTGACCTAGGTGTTGTCGACGGTCTTCGGCGCTCGGCACGAACGGGTGTCAGTCTAGGCAGGCAACCGTAGAAATCCCGCCTATACACTCGCCGCGCGGGCGCTTAGCTCAGGTGGTAGAGCGCGGTCCTTACAAGGCCGAGGCCGCAGGTTCGAGCCCTGCAGCGCCCAGTCCAGGACTCCCAGAGGGTCCATGCCCAGCACCAGCCGGCTTGTGGCGCTCTTCCAGCTGAGCTAACCGCCCCCGCGGCCGAGTCTAGTATCAGCCCGATGGAAGCCCGGCTGTTCTGGAAGTCGCTCGCGGTGCAGGCCTTCGTACTGGCGATCCCCTTCGTAGTGCTCGCGGCCACGCTCGACGAGAGCTTCTTCGAGGATCGGGGATGGCTGGCCGGGCCCGCGGTCTGGCTGGCCTGCTCCGCCGTCACGGCGCGGATCCTGTCGCTGCCCCTGGGCTACGTGCTGTTCTCGGCGGTGGCCGGCGGGGTGGCGGGAGCGATCGTGTTCCTGTTGGCATCGCACTGGGCCGGGATGGCAGCCGGCCTGCTGGTGTTCGCGGCCTCGTGCGGAAGCTACGACCCGGATGCGGAGGCCGACGCGCGGCGCGAGTACGAAGAGCACAAGCAGGCTCGGCGGGAGGGAAAGCGGGCCGAGCGCGGGGGCGCCGCCGCGAAATAGCTCGTGACCTCCCCCGACCCGTTCGGCGGTGAAAAGCGGCCATCCCGACGAGCCTCATCGAGCCCAGCCCCCCCGCCAACCGGCGCCCTCACGCATCACCGCAGCGTAGGAGAAGTAGGGGCGACGGGATTCGAACCCGCGATCCCCGGCGTGAAAGGCCGGTGTCCTGAGCCGCTGGACCACGCCCCCGAGAGCCACAAGTCTACGGCGCTCAATACGGCGGGACGAACTCGTCCCAGGTCAGCTCGGGGCGCTCGCTCGGTAGGCGCAGCACGGCCGTGTCGCCGGTGCCGCTTGGGACGCCGCGGCTCAGCGGCCGGCGGCGCCAGCGGAAGCCGTTCGGCATGGCGGCGGGCTCGAGAGTGGTCGCGAGGTTGCGTTCCACGTAGGCGACGGCCGTCCTGATGGCCGGCATCCACATGTCGTCGACGACAACCACCCCGCCCGGCTTGACCAGGCGGGTCATGAAGTAGAGGTCGAGGAAGACGCCCTCGAAGCGGTGGTCGCCGTCGACGAACGCGAAGTCGAACTCGCGTCCCTCAGAGAGGATTCTCGGTAGCGCGAGTTGGCTCTCCTCCTCGATCACCTCGACGAGACCCTCGACGCCCGCCTCGCGCAGCGTTCGCAGGCCGGCGCCGTTCCAAGACTTCTGCTGAAACGGATCGATGGCGACATGCTGCCCGCCTCGCGGCATTACGGCCTGGCACAGGAAGAGCGCGGACATACCGAGTGCAAGGCCGACCTCGATGGTCCGGGCGGCTCCCTCGGCGATCGCGAGTTCGCGCAGCGCCTCGCCGTGCGCTCTGTCGACGCTGTGCGGGTGCAGGTTCACGGCATTGCCGTCTTGGTCGTGCGCGCTGCCTCGGGCGTAGGTCGCATTGACAAAGGTCTCGATGTCCGCCGCAGGTTGCGTCAGGACGCCCGGCCTTCGTGAGAACACCCGCGTCGCGGCACACCATTCGCCGGCAGCCCACTCATCTTCGCCATCATCTGCTTGGGCCCCCGTAGCTCAACTGGCAGAGCGAGCGCCTTTTAAGCGCAGGGTTGGAGGTTCGAGTCCTCCCGGGGGCACTATGGAAGGCTCCAGCACGCGCGGCGGCTAGGCCGCAGTCTTCGCCCGCGGGCGGCGTCGCTTCACTGCCAGGACAGCTTCGATCAGGCCGGGGAAGCGGGCGTTCAGGTCGTCCGTTCGCAGGGAGAGCAGTCGCCTTCGGCCGTCCGGGCGCACCAGCACCACGCCCGATTCGCGAAGTACTCGGAAGTGGTGCGAGAGCGTTGCCTTCGAGAGACCCAGGTCGAACGTGCCGCACGAGGGCTCGTCTCCGTCCGCCAGGCGGCGGACGATCTCCAGCCGGGCCGGGTCGCTCAATGCGTGGAGCACCGAGGACAGCTCGAGCTCATGGCGGGATGGGTGGTGGGGCTCTCTCATTCTGAAGCCACCACCGAGTCTAGCGACGGTTCGATGGACGTCTAATGGCGGAAGTGGCGGCGGGCCGTGAAGACCATCGCCACGCCCGCGGCGTCGCACGCCTCGATCACCTCGCGGTCGCGCTGCGAGCCGCCGGGCTGGATGATCGCCCGCACGCCGGCGTCCACCGCCAGCTGGGGGCCGTCGGCGAACGGGAAGAACGCGTCCGACGCCAGCACCGCGCCGTTCAGGTCGTTCGAGGCGGCCGCGGCCTTGTCGATCGCGATCCGCACGGAGTCCACGCGGCTCATCTGACCCGCGCCGATCCCGACTGTCCCCAACCCGCTCGCCAGCACGATCGCGTTCGAGCGCACGTGCTTGCACACCCGCATGGCGAACAGCAGCTCGCCCCACTCCTTCTCGCTCGGCTTGCGCTCGGTCATGACCTGCATCTCCTCGCGCAACTCGAGCCCGGTGTCGCGGTCCTGGACGAGCAGCCCGCCGCGCACCCGCTTCGCGTCCTGCTCGGTCACCGGCACCCGGCGGCGCTCGCGGTTGTCGAGCAGCCGCACGTTCGGCTTCTGCCGGAGGATCTCGAGCGCGTCCTCGTCGTAGCCCGGCGCGAACACCAGCTCGACGAAGATCGCGTGCAGCTTCTCGGCGAGCCCGCGCTCGATGCGCCGGTTGAAGCAGAAGACCCCGCCGTAGGCGCTCTGTGGGTCGCACGCCAGGGCGCGGTCGAATGCCTCGCCCGCGCCGACCCCTACCGCCGCCCCGCACGGGTTGTTGTGCTTGATGATCGCGGCGGCCGGCAGCTCGAACTCCTCGACCAGCCGGCGGCCCGAGTCGAGGTCCAGCAGATTGTTGAACGAGAGCTCCCTGCCGTGCAGCTTCGAGACCATCGACAGGAGGTGGGTGCGCGCGCCGACCTCCGCGTAGAGGGACGCCCGCTGGTGCGGGTTCTCGCCATAGGCGAGGTCGAGCACCTTCTCGAACGAGCGGGTGTACTGGGTCGGCAGGTCGTCCTCGCGCTCGGCGAACCAGCGCGAGATGGCGGCGTCGTAGCGCGCGGTGTAGGCGAAGGCCTCGGTGGCGAGGCTCTCGCGCGTGCGCGCCGACAGCCTGCCGCCGTTCTCGCGCATCTCTTCGATCACGGCGTCGTAGCTCTCGGGCGAGACCACCACGGCGGCGAAGGCGTGGTTCTTCGCCGCGGCGCGGATCATGGTCGGCCCGCCGATGTCGATGTTCTGGATCACCTCGTCCTCGTCGACGCCGCGGCGCCCCGACACGCGCTCGAACGGATAGAGGTTCACGCAGACCAGGTCGATCGGCTCGATCTCGTGCTCGTTGAGCGTGTCCACGTGGGCGCGCTCTGAGCGGACGGCCAGCAGCCCGGCGTGCACGCGCGCGTTGAGCGTCTTCACGCGGCCGTCGAGGATCTCGGGGAAGCCGGTGTAGTCCTCGATCGGGCGCACCGCCAGGCCGTCGTCGGCCAGCTCCCCGGCGGTCCCGCCCGTGGAGACGATCTCCACGCCGAGCTCGGCGAGCCCGCGCGCGAACTCCACCAGGCCGCGCTTGTCCGAGACGCTCAGCAGCGCGCGCCGGACGCGCACCTCGCCCGGCGCAGTGACCTCCGTACCGCGGGGCTCAATCGACATCGTCGACCAGCGCCACGCGCGGGTTGGCCGGATCGAGGCGCACCCGCCCGGCGGCGATCAGGCGCACGGCACGGGGCAGCAGCCGATGCTCCAGGTCATGCACACGCTGCTCGATCTCGGCGATTGCCGCAGGATACGAAAGCTCCAGCGTCTCTTGAAGGACGATTGGACCATTGTCCAGGTGCTCGTCCACGAAGTGGACCGTCACCCCCGTCACCCTCACCCCGTGCGCGACGGCCTGCTCGATCGCCCCCACGCCGGGGAAGGCGGGCAGAAGCGACGGATGGACGTTCACGATTCGGTTCGGGAAGCGGTGGAGGAGGTAGGGGCCGAGCAGCTCCATGAAGCCGGCGAGCACTACGAGCTCGACGTCGCGGGCCTCGAGCCAGTCGCCGAGCGCGCGGTCGCGGGCGGCACGGTCGGGATGGTCCGCGATCGCGAAGACGGCGGTCTCGACGCCCGCGCGCTCGGCGCGCTGAAGGCCGGCGGCGTCCGGACGCGAGGAGACGACGCCGACGATCTCGACGGTGTCGGAGCCCCCGGAGGCGGTCGGCCTGCGGTGCACGCCGTCGAGCAGGGCCTGGAGGTTCGTGCCAGTGCCGGAGATCAGGACGGCGACGCGAAACGCGGCCACCGGCGGCTCAGGCGGCGGCGCCGACAGGTACGCGAAGCACGGGGTAGGGTCCGCCGCTCGTCTCGAGGCGCCCGGCCTCGATCAGCTCGTCCACACGCGCCAGGATGTCCGCCCGCCGCAGGTGGGAGGAGACGCCGTACGCGGGCAGGCCGTCGTACGCGTTTCGCAGCAGCTTCTTGCTCCGGCCGCCGTGCAGGATCTCCGCGCAGGTGGTGCGCCCGACCGCCGGCCGAGCTCCGGTGGCGACCGACAGGATCGCGTCGTCGAGGCTCTCGATGGCGACCGGGTCGGGCGGCGGCGGGGCGGGCACGAGGCCGGGGGTGCAGACGTCGCAGCATTCTCCGTGGGGGATTGGGCGGGATGCATCCCCGAAGTGCCGCAAGATCGCCTCGCGGCGGCAGCTCTCCTGCTCCACGTAGGCCCAGATCTCGCGGTACTGGCGCCAGCGGGCGCGTGCGCCCTCCTCCACCGACGACCGGCACAGCGCCGCCGCCCTCCGGTCGTAGGGGGACAGCGCCCTGCCGGCCACTCGGTCGGGCGCGGACGGCGAGGGCGAGATCACCCGCGCCCGCGTGAGATGGCCGAGCAGCGAGCGCAAGCGGTCGCCTTCGCCGCCCAGGCCGCCCACGAGCTCGCCGGCGTCGACCGTGTAGCGGCCGTCGCCGTCGGCCGCCGCCCAGAGCCTGTCGGCAAGCCAGCCGGGCAGCTCCTCGTCGATCTCGTCGCGCTTGATGAAGTGGACGTGCAGCGCCTTGTCGCGGTTCTCGGCCAGCAGCAGCGCCCGGGCCGGCCGGCCGTCGCGCCCCGCGCGGCCCGCCTCCTGGTAGTACGCCTCGAGCGACGCCGGCACGCTGGCGTGCACGACCGTCCGCACGTTGGGCTTGTCCACCCCCATCCCGAACGCGTTGGTGGCGCAGATCACCTGGAGCTCGTCGGCCAGGAAGCGGCGCTGGACGGTCGCCCGACGCTCCCGGTCGAGCCCGGCGTGGTAGGCCGCCGCCTCGACCCCGAGGGCCGCCGCCAGCTCGCCGGCCAGCTCCTCCGAGCCCGCCCGCGTGCCCGCGTAGACGATCGCCGGCAGCGCGTCCGGTTCCTTGAGCGCCTCGGCCAGCAGCGCCCGCTTCTGCCCCGGCGCCGGGCGCACCACAGCGAAGGCGATGTTCGGCCGGTCGAAGCCGGTGGCCACCCGGAGCGGGTCGCTCAGGCCGAGCCGCTGCGCCACGTCGTGGGCCACCCGCGGCGTGGCCGTGGCCGTCGACGCCACGAGCGCCTCCGCCCCGAGCATCCTCGCGGCGTCGGCGAGGCGGAAGTAGTCGGGCCTGAAGTCGTGCCCCCACTGCGACACGCAGTGGGCCTCGTCCACCACGAACAGGCCGACCCTGACGTCGCCCATCCGCTCGAGGAACCCGGGCGCGGCGAAGCGCTCCGGCGCCACGTAGAGCAGCCGCAGCTGGCCGGCGGCGGCCCGTCGCAGCGCTTCCGCGTTGGCCGAGCGGTCCTGCTGGGCGTTGACCAGCGCCACACGGTCTCCGAGCCCCCGCGCGGCCAGCGCCTCGACCTGGTCCTGCATCAGCGCCACGAGCGGCGACACCACCACCGTCACGTCCTCGCGCAGCAGCGCGGGCAGCTGATAGCAGAGCGATTTGCCGGAGCCCGTGGGCATGACCACCAGCACGTCGCGGCCCCCGAGCGCCGCCTCGCAGGCCTCGC
>JBOGXT010000658.1:0-8281 GCA_050694635.1 Thermoleophilaceae bacterium | reverse complement strand
CAAGCAGCCGGCTCGGCCGGCTGCGCTCGGATCCCTAATGGCCGCTGCGGCCCCGGCGCCTTCGCCGCCGAGGGCGCGGGCACGGCCCTGATGATGCTGGGCGGCCTCAGCGGCGTGGCGCTCTGCGCTCGCTGGTTTCCGGAGTCGCAGTCCACTCGGCTGCTGTTCATCGGCATGCTGTTCGGCGCCTGCGTCACGCTGGTGGCGCTGTCGCCGCTCGGGCGGCGCTCCGGCGCCCACCTCAACCCGGCCGTCACGCTCGCCTTCGCCGCGCTCGGCCGCATGCGCCCGCGCGACGTGCCGCCCTACGTGGCCGTCCAGCTGGCCGGCGCCCTCGCCGGCTCGCTCGCGTTCCGGGCGCTGTGGGGGACCGACGTCACCGGGGTCACCCACATCGACGTGTCGATCCCCGCCGCCCTCGGCCTCGAGCTCGCCATGACCGCGTTGCTGATCGGCACGATCCTGGCCAGCGGCGGCCTCGCGCCGCTGGCGGTGTGGCCCGTGATCGTGCTGCTCACTTGGCAGGGCTCGCCCTTCACCGGCACGAGCCTCAATCCGGCCCGCTCCGCCGGCCCGGCGCTCGCCTTCCAAGACCTGGCCGACCTCTGGATCTACTTCCCCGCGCCGCTGGCCGGCGCGCTGCTCGCGGCCGGTGTAACGCGGCTCGCCGTCACCCGACCACACCGCCATGGAACAGGCTCTGAGCGAAAAGCGGACCCCGGGCCTGAAGGGGCTCGAGGGCAAGAACGTGCTGGTCACCGGCGGCAGCTCGGGGATCGGCCAGGCCATCGCGGTGCGGTTCGCGGAGTACGGCGCGAACGTCGCGATCAACTACCTCCGGCAGCCTGAGGAGGCCACCGGCACCGAGGAGCAGGTGCAGGCCTGCGTGGCCAAGGTGCAGCGCGAGGGCGTGCGCGACGTGCTGGTCGGCGCCGACGTCTCCGAGGAGGAGGACGTCGTGCGCATGGTCGGCGAGACCGTCGATCAGCTCGGCGGCGTCGACGTGCTCGTCAACAACGCCGGCATCCAGATCTCGCGTCCCAGCGACGAGCTCTCCAGCAAGGAGTTCGACACCGTGATCGCGGTCAACCTGCGCGGCGCCTTCATGTGCGCCCGCGAGGCGATCAAGCACATGCTGGCCGAGGAGAAGCCCGGCTCGATCGTCAACATCTCGAGCGTCCACCAGCTCATCCCGAAGCCGGATTACCTGGGCTACTCGGTCAGCAAGGGCGGTATGCAGAACCTCACCCGCACGCTCGCGCTCGAGTACGCGGGCCGCGGCATCCGAGTGAACGGGGTCGGGCCCGGCGCGACGATCACGCCGATCAACCAGGCCTGGATCGAGGACCCGGCCAAGAAGGCGCAAGTCGAGGAACACATCCCGATGCGGCGCGCCGGCACCGCCGACGAGATGGCCGGCGTGACGGCCTTCCTGGCGAGCGACGACGCCGCCTACGTCACCGGCCAGACGCTGTTCGTGGACGGCGGCCTGACGCTCTTCCCGAGCTTCCTGACGCCCTGGTCCTCGGAGTGACCGTGGAGCGCTGGTGGCCCTCGCCGTTCGGCGCCGAGGACGAGCTCGGCATGCTGAACCACGTGAACGAGCGAAAGCGCCGCCAGGCGCTCGGGCTCGTCCGCGACGGGCGCCTGTTCGACCTCGGCCGCGTGCTCGACGAGACCGTGCCGGTCTTCCCCGGGCGCTACTTCCGCCAGACGCTCGTGACCACCGCCCACCACGCCAACGCCAACGGCGGCGTGGGGGAGAACCACGTCAACTGGGTCACCGAGCAGGTGTCCGGCACGATGCAGCTCGGCACGCACCTCGACGCGCTCAGCCACCTCCAGATCGGCCAGCGCGGCTACAACGGCTGGTCGGTCGCCGAGCTGGCCGGCACCGCCGGGGTGACGCGGCTCGGCGTGGAGACCGTGCCGCAGATCGTCACGCGCGGCTGGCTCGTCGACGTCGGCGAGTTCGGCCCCGGCGAGGTGATCGGCGTGGACCACGTCGCCGGGCTGGAGCCCGAGCCGGGGGACGCGGTGCTGTTTCACACCGGCTGGGGGGCGAACTGGTCCGATCCCGAGCTTTACCTGTCTGGGGAGCCCGGCCCAGGCCTGGAACTGGCCGCCTGGCTGGCCGAGAACGGCGTGGCCGTGACCGGCTGCGACACCTGGAGCTACGGACCCGTCCCCGCCGAGGACCCCGACCGTCCGTTCCAGGTCCCCCAGGAGCTGAACGCCAGGCACGGCGTCTTCATCGTCGAGAACCTCGACCTGTCCGAGCTCGCCGCCGCCGGCGTGCGCGAGTTCGCGCTGGTCCTGACCCACCCCAAGCTGCGCGGCGCCACCGGCGCCTGGACGTCCCCGATCGCCCTCGTCTGAGGAGGAGCCCCCGCACATGAGCGAGCACTACGACGTGATCATCATCGGCACCGGCGCGGGCGGCGGCACGCTGGCCCGCCGGCTCGCGCCGAGCGGCAAGCGCATCCTGGTGCTGGAGCGCGGCGGGTACGCGCCCCGCGAGCCGGAGAACTGGGACTCCGCCGAGGTCTTCCTGAAGGGCCGCTACCTCTCGGGCGAGAGGTGGTACGACAAGCACGGCACGCCGTTCGAGCCGCACGCCCAGTATTTCGTGGGCGGCAACACGAAGTTCTACGGCGCGATCCTGTTTCGCCTGCGCGAGCGCGACTTCGACCAGGTGATCCACCACGGCGGCGTCTCGCCCGCATGGCCGATCTCCTACGCGGACCTCGAGCCCTACTACACGGAGGCCGAGCGGCTCTACCTGGTGCACGGCCAGGCCGGCGAGGACCCCACCGAGCCCTGGCGCTCCGGCGAGTTCCCGCACCCGCCCGTCTCGCACGAGCCGCGCATCCAGCAGCTCCACGAGGACTTCGAGCGCACCGGCCACCACCCCTTCCATCTGCCCGTCGGCGTGGACATGAACGAGGAGGACCCCGAGCAGGGCAAGTGCGTGCGCTGCGCCAAGTTCGACGGCTTCCCCTGCCTGACCGACGGCAAGGCCGACTCCCACGTCTGCGCGATCCGGCCGGCCCTACAGCACGCGAACGTCACGCTGCTGCGCCACGCCAAGGTGGAGCGGCTCGTGACCGACGACAGCGGCGCCACGGTGACCGAGGTCGTGGTCGACCGAGACGGCGCGCAGGAGACCTACTCGGCCGACATCGTCGTCTCCTCCTGCGGGGCGATCAACTCGGCCGCGCTGCTGCTGCGCTCCGCCAGCGACGCGCACCCCAACGGGCTCGCCAACTCGTCCGACCAGGTCGGCCGCAACTACATGGCCCACATCAACTCGGGCGTGGTGGCGCTGTCGAAGTCACCCAACCCGACCATGTTCCAGAAGACGCTCGGCGTCAACGACTACTACTGGGGCGCCTCCGACTGGGACTACCCGCTCGGCCACATCCAGATGCTCGGCAAGTCGGACAAGAACATCCTGCGCGCCGGCGCCCCCTGGTTCGCGCCCGGGCTGGCGCTCGACTACATGTCGAAGCACGCCATCGACTTCTGGATCACGACCGAGGACCTGCCGCACCCGGGCAACCGGATCACGGTCGACCGCGAGGGCAGCATCCATTTGTCGAAGACCTACCTCAACACCGACTCGCACCACCGGCTGCTCGCGAAGCTGAAGGGCCTCTTGGGCGACCTCGGCTGCCAGGAGCGCTCGATCCCGCGCTTCTCGGTGCTCGACCAGCAGATCCCGCTGGCCGGCATCGCCCACCAGTGCGGCACCGTGCGGTTCGGCGAAGATCCGGCGCAGTCCGTGCTCGACGTGAACTGCAAGGCGCACGAGCTGGACAACCTGTACGTGGTCGACACGGGCTTCTTCCCCTCGTCCAGCGCGGTCAACCCGGCGCTGACCGCGATGGCCAACGCCATGCGCGTGGGCGACCACCTGCTCGAGCGGCTCGGCGCCAGCGCCGCGACCGCGACCCGGACCAACAGCAAGCCACAGGAGGTGGCCTCATGAGGAAGCTCGTTCGCACCGTCTCGGAGGACGTCGGCAAGGGCCTCCTCGCGGGGCTGATCGGAACGGCGGCGATGACGGCGTCGAGCACGCTGGAGGCGAAGCTCCGCGGCCGCGCCGCCAGCTCGGCGCCGGCCCGGGCGACCGCCAAGGTGCTCGGCATCAAGGAGTTCGAGGACGACATCGCGGCCGCGCGCTTCAACGACCTCTCGCACTGGGGCTACGGCACCTCGTGGGGCGTGCTGCGAGGCCTGCTCGGCACGACCGGCATGCCCGCCCGCACGGCCACGGCGCTGCACGGCGCGGCGATCTACGGCTCGGCCCAGGTGACGCTGCCCGCGCTCGAGATCGTGCCCCCGGTGGTGTTCTGGCCCAAGGAGGAGATCGCGATCGACGCCTTCCACCACGCCGTGTACGCGACGGCGACGGGCCTCGCCTACGAGCTGATCTCGAACGGCAGCCGCCGCTGACCGGACGCGGTTCCGCCGCGCCGTATGGCTGGCGCCGCCCGCGTTCGCGCTGCATGTGGCCGAGGAGGCGCCCGGCTTCACGCGCTGGCGCAACGGGAATATCAGCCGACGAGTACAGCCAGGCCGACTTCGTCCGGATCAACGCCTCCGAGCTGGGCGATGACCATGGCCGCCACCTGGCTGGTGTCGCGCCGGCCGGCGGCGCCCGCTCGTGTTCGCGTACTTCACGGCGATCGTCAGCCGGCAGGCCGCCAACACCGGCTTCCACGCGGGCACCACCGCCCCCCACCGGGCCTACTCGCCCGGACCCCCTCCCGCTTTTCGTTGGGCGTTCCCGGCGCCTGTCCCAGCGCCGCGATTGTCGAGTTTGTCGTCCTGGGAGCCACGAACTCGACGCTCGGCGAGTGACAAGGCCTCCCGCTTGGCCATATCAAATGCGAGCGGTAGCCCGGACTGGCGACCTCGATCGCGCTCTACCTGCCGCTGTGGCGAAGCTCACCCGCGACGCGCCGCGAAGGCCTGCTGACCCGCCGAACGTCCGCCGCGGCGCCAGGGTGCTGACGTGGCTCGGGTCGGAGCGACTGGTCCTGCGACCATTGGGCGGTACGCAGATCTACGACACGGAGGTGCGCCTGATGCGCCGCTACCCGCGCTTCGACGCGCCCGCCGAACGGCGCCGCACAACGCCGCGGTGAGCGCACCCCCCGCTGACTGCTACGGTATGTAGCAAATGGCGGACCGGGTCATTCCGCAGCGCGAGCTTCGCAACAACATTGCGTCGGTGCTTCGGGAAGCGGAGGCGGGCCAGAGCTTCACGGTGACCGTCCGGGGACGTGCCGTGGCCCGGGTCGTGCCGGCCGCCGGCGCCGATGAGCCGCGCACGGACGTGGACCAGGCGACGATCCGGCAGATCCTCTCCCTGCGCGCCGATCCGGACCTCGCTGCCGAGCTCGACGCGGTAGAGGCGCCGCTCGACTGACGCGGTGGCCCGCGCGCTGCTGGACACGAGCGTGCTCGTCGCAGCGGACGAGCGGCTGGATCTCGAACTGCCGCCGAGCGCTGCGATCTCCGTGATCACGGTCGGCGAACTGGTTGCGGGGGTACGGCTGGCGCGCAGCCCGGCCAGCCGAGAGGAGCGAGTGGTCCGCCTCGCGGCCGTCCGCCGCGCCTTCCTGCCGCTGCCCGTGGACGAAGAGGTGGCCGAGCGCTACGGGGACGTGCTCGCCGCCGCACGCAGGCGCCGCCGTGCGGTCAAGGCGACTGACCTCCTGATCGTGGCAACGGCACTCGCCTCGCGCCGGACGCTCTACACGCTCGACGGGGCCCAGGCATCGCTGGCCCAGCTCGTCGATGCACCGGTGCGGACCGTCTAGGAACCTGTACGGCTCGGCAGATGTAGAGGAGGCATGAGACGCTCACTCGTCGTTCTCCTCCTCGCCGGCCTCGCTCTCGCTCCCGCGGCGGTTGCCAAGGGTCCCCATGCGGTGCTCTCGCCCGGCACGAAGCCGATCGAGCCCGGGCGAGCCTGGGTCGCGACCGTCACGTTCGTCGAGTTCGGGCCCGGCCCCGCGCGCAGCGCGCGCCCGACCGTGGTCGCTCGCAACAGGGGCGGCGACCGGCTGTCGGCGCCGCTGAGCCGATCGAGCGCAGGCGAATTCGGTCAGGAGTACCGGCTGCGCCTGGTGTTCCCGCGGGCCGGTCGCTGGACGATCTCGGTGATCGACGGAACCCGCGCCGACCGGCGCTTCGTCTACCCGGCGCTCAGGGTCGGCGGTCCGGACGCCCGGCCCACCAGCGACTTCGTGGCCTTTCCGAAGGGCAGCCGGGCCGAGCGCATGGGCGCCGGGGGGACGTACGAGGCGGCGAGCGAGCCGGCGGGAAGCGGGCGCGACACCCCGCTGCCCCCCGAGGTGATCTCGCTCGCGGAGCCGGCTCGCGACGACGGCACGCCGCTCTGGATCCCCGCGGCGGGTCTCGCACTCGTCGGCCTGGGGCTGATCGCGGTCCGGCGCCGTCGCTCGCCCTGAGCGTTGAGGAAGATCCCGAGCTCCCGCTCCTGCTCGGCCAGCTCCCGCGCCCAGCGGGCGAAGCCGAGCCCGCCCAGCTCGTGGTCGGAGGCGCCCGCCGGGATCGCGTAGGGCGTGCCGCCGGCGCGCTCCACGTCGGCCAGCGCCTGCTCCCAGCTCTCCTTGAAGCCGATCCCGAACTCGGACCGCACGAGCCGCACGTCGGCGCCCATGATCCGGCTCAGCTGGATGTTGCCGACGCGGTCGTAGGCCACGTCCGGCCAGTCGACCCAGCTCTCCTGCACGAGCACGCACCCGAGGCCCGTGCGCGCCGCCGCGGCGGCCACCTGCCGCGTGTGGTTCGACTGCACGCCGCCGATCGAGACCAGCGTGTCGCAGCCCTTCGCGAGCGCGTCGGCCACGAGGTACTCGAGCTTGCGCGTCTTGTTGCCGCCGTAGGCCAGCCCGCTGTTGCAGTCGTCGCGCTTCGCCCACAGCCGCGCGCCGCCGAGGTGCGCGGTGAGCCGGTCGAGCGGGTGAACCGGCGACGGGCCGAACATGAGCGGGTGGCGTGCGAACGATTCGAGGCGCATGCGGTAAAGCTATGCAGGTGCGCGCTCCCCAGGCAGCGACGGACGACGCCGAGCAGCTCGCGCGGCTGCGCGCCGGCGACGAGCAGGCTTTCCAGGATCTCGTCGAGCGCCACTACGGCACGATGGTGGCGGTGGCCAGCACCTACGTGAGCAGCCGCGCGGTGGCCGAGGAGGTCGTGCAGGACGCCTGGATCGGCGTGTTGAGGGGCCTCGACGGGTTCGAGGGCCGCTCCTCGCTCCAGACCTGGATCATGCGCATCGTCGCCAACACCGCGATGCGCCGGGGCGGGGCGGAGGCGCACAGCGTGCCGTTCTCGTCGCTCGCGCGCGAGGGCGAGGAGGCTGCGGTCGACGCGGACCGCTTTCGCGGACCCGAGGACGCCTTCCCCGGCCACTGGCGGGCCTACCCGCGCGACTGGAGCTCGCTGCCGGAGGAGGCGCTGCTGGGGCGCGAGGTGCTCGAGGTCGTCAAGCGGGCGATCGACGAGCTCCCGGCGGCGCAGCGCACCGTGATCACGCTGCGCGACATCCACGGCTGCAGCACCGAGGAGGTATGCGCGACGCTGGAGATCGAGGCCCCGCACCAGCGCGTGCTCCTGCACCGCGCCCGCTCGCGCGTGCGCTCCGCGCTCGAGAGGCACTTCGATGGCTGAGTCGCACGAGCACATCACCTGCCAGGACGTCGTCGAGCTGGTCAGGGGCTACCTCGACGGCGCGCTGCCCGTCGACGAGGCCTCGCTGTTCGAGCAGCACCTCAACTTCTGCGAGGGCTGCGTCTGGTACATGGACGAGCTGCGGCTGACGATCGCGACCGCCGCGCGCCTGCGCGAGGAGGACGTGCCGCCCGACACCCGCGAGCAGCTGCTGACCGCGTTTCGCGACTGGAAGCGCGCGTGATCGCCTACAAGTTCCTGCGGCCCGGCGGCACCGGTGTCTTCACCGGGTTCGCCTGGCCGCTGCCTGGTGACGGTCCCGGCGACTGGGTCGACGCCCGTCCCGAGCCCTGCCGCAGCGGCATCCATGCGTGCAGCGCGGCCCAGCTTCCGCTCTGGGTCGGGCCGGTCATGTACGAGGTCGAGCTGGACGGGGAGCTTTCCGACCTGGGCATGAAGCTGGTCGCCTCGCGCGGGCGGCTCACCCGCCGCATCGACGCGTGGGGCGGCGAGGCGCGCGACGCCTACACCCGCATGTGCGCGGATCGCGCCCACGAGCTGGCCCGCGGCG
>JBOGXT010000657.1:0-1562 GCA_050694635.1 Thermoleophilaceae bacterium | reverse complement strand
GACGACGAGTCATAGCGATGGCGATCTCGGCAAGCGACGTGAAGACCCTGCGAGACAGGACCGGCGCCGGCATCATGGACGCGAAGGGCGCCCTTCAGGAGGCGGACGGAGACTTCGACCGCGCGGTCGAGATCCTGCGCGTGAAGGGGCAGGCCTCGGCCGCGAAGCGCGGCGGGCGGGCCGCCTCCGAGGGAGTCGTCTCGAGCTACATCCACGCCACCGGCAAGATCGGCGTGCTGGTCGAGGTCGACTGCGAGACCGACTTCGTGGCGCGCAACGAGCAGTTCCAGGAGTTCGCCCGCGACGTTGCCCTGCACGTGGCCGCCGCCCCGGCGGTCCGCTACGTGGCCGAGGACGACGTGCCGCAGGAGGACAGGGAGGCCGAGATGCGCGTGCTGCGCGAGCAGGCCTCGGCGGAGGGCAAGCCCGAGAACGTGCAGGAGAAGATCGTCGAGGGGCGGCTCCGCAAGTGGCTCGAGGAGGTCGTGCTCCTCAACCAGCGCCACGTGAACGAGGACAAGCACGAGAGCAAGACGCTCGAGCAGCTCCGCACCGAGATCGCGGCGAGCACGGGGGAGAACGTCGTGATCCGGAGGTTCGCCCGCTTCCAGGTCGGGGAGGAGTGACCCCGGCGGGCCGGAAGCACCCGGCTCGGCCGGGTGCGCACGGAGTCGTGTTCTCGCGCGTCCTGCTCAAGCTCTCGGGGGAGGCCCTCCTCGGCGACCTCCCCTACGGGGCGGACGCGGGACGCATCGCCTCCATAGCGGAGCAGGTGAAGGCCGTCGCGGACCGCGGCGTCGAGGTGGCGATCGTGGTCGGCGGGGGCAACATCTACCGCGGCCTCAAGGGTGCCGCGGATGGCATGGACCGCGCCACCGGCGACTACATGGGCATGCTCGCCACGGTCCTCAACGCCCTCGCGCTCCAGGACGCGCTGGAGAAGATCGGCGCCGTCACGCGCGTGCAGTCGGCGATCACGATCTCCGAGGTCGCCGAGCCCTACATCCGCCGCCGCGCGATGCGCCACCTCGAGAAGGGCCGCGTCGTGATCTTCGCGGCCGGCACCGGCAACCCGTTCTTCACCTCCGACACCGCGGCGGCGCTGCGAGCGCTCGAGATGCACGCGGAGGCGATCCTGATGGCCAAGAACGGCGTCGAGGGCGTCTACACGGCCGATCCGAACGCGGACCCGACCGCCGAGTTCATCCCGGAGATCACCGCCCGCGAGGCGCTGCAGCGCGGACTGAAGGTGATGGACTCCACCGCCCTCTCGCTGGTGATGGACAACCACCTGCCCATCTACGTTTTCAACATGGGAGACGAGGCCAATATCGACCGGATAGTCTCCGGCGAGCGGGTCGGGACCTTGGTGACGACATGACCATCATCGACGACTTCCTCGCGGATACGCGAGACCACATGAGCAAGTCCGTGGAGGCGACGCGGGGCAAGTTCGGCTCCGTGCGCACGGGCCGCGCCAGCCCGGCGCTGCTGGACCGCATCGTCGTGGACTACTACGGCGCGCTGACGCCGCTCAAGCAGCTCGCGACGGTCTCCGCGCC
>JBOGXT010000656.1:0-1562 GCA_050694635.1 Thermoleophilaceae bacterium | reverse complement strand
AGCTGTGCCGCAAAGCCGCACGCGCGCTCAGCCTCGACGCGCCGATCCCCCTCTAGGCACCTTCCCACCCGTCAGCCGTGCCGCAGGAGGAACGGCGCACGCGACACCCGTGTCCCGCGGGGGATCCTCCGGCCGGACACTGGACCATTGCGCGCAAGCGCGGTCGCAGCGTGCTCGACCGCGAAGAGCAACGCCATCATCCGGGCATGAGCGAGATCCGACGACTGGACTTTCTGGGCGTCCCATCCCAGGACGCCGATCGCGCGCGGGCCTTCTACCGAGACACCCTCGGTCTGCGCCCCGACGAGCATGCCGAGTACGAGTGCTGGGCCGGTCATACCTGCCTGGCGATCTGGATGCCCGAGCGGATCGGCATGGAGTTCGTCGCGCAGAAGGGCAATCCGCTTCCGCTCGGCGTCGAGGACGTCGGTGCCGCCCGGGCCGCGCTGGAGGCCAAGGGCGTGACCTTCTTCGGCGACACGCTCGACACAGGTGTCTGTCAAATGGCCTTCTTCACCGACCCCGACGGGAATGATCTGATGCTCCACCACCGTTACGCGCCGTACGCCGGCGAAGAGCACGCCTGAGCGAAGCAGGTCACGACCGGGCCGCTGGAACGTCGCACGCCTTCGTCTCGCCAGCCGACGATCCCCTAACGGGACACGTCGGGGAGCGTCACGAGAAGGACAATTCCTGGACGTGACTGGAGCTCCCGCTCCAATAGGCAACCAGGCCTGTCGGTCCACGCCCACCAGATGCTCGCCTCGGACGAGGCCAGGGAGCCCTTCCCACTGCGGGCAGACACCTCCTTTCCCATGAGGCTGTCGCGGAAACCCACCGTCGGGCGCGGGCAGCGGGGCGAGACGGGGTGATTTCGATGACGGCATGGGCCTTTCGGCCCCGCTTCACGCCGCGCCGGCCGCCAGGGTGTGGGTGTGGAGCTTTTGGAGGTTGTGGGTGGCCGCGATCAGGCGCCACTCGGTCCGCGCGGCCGATCTGCCTCGTCGGTGAAAGCGGCTCATGCCCCGGTTGTGCTTGGTGTGACCGAACATCGGCTCGACCGTCTGCGAGCGTTTTCGGTAGAGGCGCTCGCCGAGCTCGGTCGCAAGCACCCTGCGCATCCACTCGTAGCGGCCCCCCTGCCAGCCGGGCCGGGCGCCCTTTCGCTTCTTCGCGTCGGGTGGGATCAGGACCGCGATCCCGTCGCCGGCGAGGTTGTCCATCTGCTCGTGGTGCCAGTAGCCGGCGTCGGCGACCGCGACCTTGGGCTTCTCAGCGACGCCCGCTCGCTCGAGCTCGGTGGCGGTCGCCTCGACCATCGGCTCGAGGCGGCCGAAGTCGGGAGAGTCGACCGAGATCTCGGCGGCCAGCACGATCTGCTCCTCGCTGACCGCCGCCTGCGCGTTGTAGCCCTGGACGTAGCCACCGGTCACCTTGAGCAGTCGCGAGTCGGGGTCGGTCGTGTTGATCTTCCCGGTCGGGGTCTCAGACACCTGGTAGGCGCTCGGCGGACCGCCGCCGAACCGGCGCCCGTCGCGCGAGATCCCGCGTGAGCGGTAGGC
>JBOGXT010000655.1:0-6041 GCA_050694635.1 Thermoleophilaceae bacterium | reverse complement strand
CTCCTGCCTAGACGCGGAAGACTGGACGTGTTGCATTCAACGACCAGATCGAGGCAGCCATGGCGTACAGCGGACAGACACTCGAGAACCCGGCCAGCGGAGAGCGGATCACGTTCCGCCAGACATCGGCGAACACGGGCGGCGAGCTGCTGGCGATCGACCTCGAGCTTCCTGCGAACCGGCGGGTCCCGGGTGGCCAGCACATCCACCCGAAGCAGGAGGAGCGATTCGCGGTCGTCGAGGGCACGATGCGCTTCAAGATGGGACGCAAGCGGGTCGTCGCGGGGCCCGGCGAGGTGGTCGTCGTCCCCCCTGGCCAGAAGCATGACTTCGCGAATGTCGGCGACGATGACGCGCTCGTCCGCGTCGAGGTGCGCCCGGCGCTGAGGATGGAGCAGCTCTTCGAGACCGCCGTCGGCCTCGCCCAGCAGGGCCGCACGATGCTGGGCGGCATCCCGACGCCCCTCGACCTGGCCCTGTTCACCGAGGAGTTCGACGACGAGGTGCAGGGGGCGTTCCCGCCCCGCTGGCTGCAGCGCATCGTCCTCGCGCCGCTGGCCTGGCTCGCGAGACGCCGCGGTCACCCGCGCTCGGCACCGCGGCCGCTGGACGTCCGAGCATGAATCGGCGCTATCCAGCCATAGACGATCCGAATCAATCCGGCCACCTTCTTGGAACGCAACCAGCAACTGGAGGACCCATGAACGACAACACGACGAAAGAACCCACGCTGGTACTCGGTGGCACCGGCAAGACCGGTCGCCGAGTGGTGGAGCGCCTCACCGCACGCGGCCTGCCTGTTCGGATCGGCTCGCGCTCGGGCGAGCCTCGTTTCGATTGGGAGGACCGCTCGACCTGGGACCCGGTTCTGGAAGGGGTCGGATCGGCCTACGTCGCCCATTACTGGGACGCGCTTCCCGGCGCCGCGGAGGCGCTGGGCTCGTTCGCCGAACTGGCCGTGGCGAGCGGCGTTCCGCGTCTCGTCCTGCTGTCCGGGCGCGGCGAGGAAGAGGCCGAGCGTGCGGAGCGGGCCGTGCGCGACTCCGGCGCCGAGCTGACGGTCTTGCGCTCGACCTGGTTCGCCCAGAACTTCAGCGAGACCCACTGGCAGGAACAGGTTCAGGCAGGCGAGGTTGCGCTGCCGGCCAAAGACACGCCCGAGCCGTTCGTCGACGCCGACGACATCGCCGACGTCGCGGTCGCGGCGCTGACCGACGATCGGCACATCGGCGAGCTCTACGAGCTCACCGGGCCCCGGCTCCTCACGTTCGCGGAGGCGGTCCTGGAGATCTCACGGGCGCTGGGCCGCGAGATCCGCTACCTACCGATCTCGATCGAAGACTTCGCCGCCGCCGCTGCCGAGCAGGGCGTTGCGAGCGAGGTCGTCGAGATGCTGAGCTTCATCTTCGGTGAGGTCCTCGACGGTCGCAACGCCCGCCTGGGCGACGGCGTTCAGCGCGCCCTCGGCCGCGAGCCGCGCGACTTCAGCGACTACGCACGCGACGCGGCCGCCACCGGGCGCGTGGAACCCGAGCGCCAGCCGGGCCGCTTGACGTGATCCGGATCGAGACGCCCCCAACAGCCCCACAGGGGGCGCAAGGAGGCCAACATGGCCCGCAGCACCACAACCGCACAACCAGCGCTGGAGAACCGCGCCACCGGGGACGACCCGACGGGCGCCGACCGCAACGCGGACATCGTGCTGGGCGCGGCCGTGATCGCCATGGGCCTGCTGGCGGGGCTCTTCTACGCCTTCGACATCGCCGTCATGCCGGGCCTGACCGCGGCCGACGACCGCACGCTCGTCGATGCGATGCAACAGATGATCGACAAGATCGAGAATCCCGCCTTCTTCTTGACCTTGCTCGGTGCTCCGGCGCTCGCCGCGGTCGCCCTCTCTCAGGCGCGTCGCTCCGGCTCGGCCAAGACCGCGGGCTGGATCGTCGCCGGCCTCGCGCTCTACACGGTGATGGTCGTCGTCACCTTCGCATTCCACTTCCCGCTCAACGATGAGCTGAAGGACGCGGGTGACCCCGCCCGCATCGAGAACCTAGCCGCTGTGCGCGACGACTTCGTGACCCCCTGGGTCGCCTGGAACATCGTCCGGACGCTGGCAACGACGGCGGCCTTCGGCTGCCTTGCCTGGGCGCTCGTCTTGCGCGGACGCATGGGGCGAGCGCAGCAACCACAACGGACCGAGGGTTGAGTGCGCGGCTAAGGCTCCGGCCATAACCCCCGGGCGAGTCGATGCGCTGCGCGCGGCGACCCGGGACCACGATCTCGCGCGCCATACCCCAGGTTTCTGGGATGGACGGGAGGCGACTTGTAGGCGATCGTCAGCCGCCGGTCTATCTAGGCGACAACTATCAACCTGGCGAGGAGAGGAAGGCCATGGGCAAGGTTCTGTCGGAGATGAGCATGTCGTTGGACGGCTACGTCACAGGCCCCGACGTGAGCCCGGAGGCGCCCATGGGCCGCGGCGGCGAGCTGCTGCACGACTGGATGTTCGCGGGCCGGTCGGGGTGCCGTCCCGGTAGCCGGGGAAAGGTAGATGCGGGCGTAGCCTCCGCTTGGTCCTGCAAGACGAGGCGAGAGGAACGCCCGGAATGGAAACGAGGGTACCCGCGAGCGAGCGGCTGCGTCGCGAGCTCGACGAGAAGCTGACGGGGATCGAGAGCAGCGAGGATCCGATCGAGGAGGTCGCGCGCCTCGGCGCGCGGCTGATCATTCAGCGGGCGATGGAGGACGAGGTGACGCGGTTCCTCGGCCGTGGCCGCTACGAGCGCAGCGGCGAGCCGGTCGCCTATCGCAACGGCTACGAGCCCGTCACTGTGAAGGCCAGCTCGGCGCGATCGAGCTCCAACGACCGCGGCTGCGGGGCGCCGAGGGCCGCTCGTTCGAGTCGCGGATCGTCGGCAAGGGCGTCGCCCGCAGCCACGCTCTGGAGACGCTGGTGATCTGCTCGTTCCTGCGGGGGTTGTCGGTCCGCGATGTCGAGGCCGCGCTCGAGGAGACCTTCGACGGGCAGCTGGTCTCGGAGTCGACCGTCTCGCGGATCTGCGAGGACACCCGCGAGCGCTACCGGCGCTGGTGCCGTCGGCGGCTGGACGGCCACGACCTGGTCTACCTGTTCTGTGACGCGATCTACCTGAAGCTGCACCCCGACGACACGCCGGCCGAGGGTGTGCTGGTCGCCTGGGGCGTCACGCTCGAGGGCAGGAAAGTGCTGCTCGGGCCGCAACTCGGGAGCCGTGAGAGCTACGAGGCGTGGCTCTCGTTCGGCCGCGACCTCGTCGACCGCGGGCTCAACGCGCCCGCGCTGATCGTCGCCGACGGGGCCCCCGGCCTCTGGAAGGCGATGCGGGAGCTGTGGCCTCGCGCGGACGAGCAGCGCTGCACCGTCCACGCGCTCCGCTGCGTGACGGCGAAGCTGCCCGAGCGCCACCACGCAGAGCTCAAGGCGCGCTGGTGGAAGGTGTTCGACGAGGCCGCCTCGCCGGCCGAGGCCCGCCGCGGGCTGGAGGCGATCGTCGCCGACTACCGGACCTCCTACCCCTCGGCGATGGCGGTCATCGAGCGCGACCTCGACGCGCTCGTCGCCCACCTGCGCTGGCCTTCCGAGCACCGCAAGCGGATCAGGACCACGAACCTGCTCGAGCGCACGTTCGTCGAGGTCCGCCGGCGCACCAAGGTGATCGGCCGCTTCCCCGGCGAGACCTCGGCGCTGTCGCTGATCTGGGCGGTGCTCGAGCTCTCGAGCCGCGGCTGGCGCGGTGTCGCCATGACGCCCAAGACGGTCGCCGAGATCGAACGGCTCCGCCACGGCGCCGGCGGTGCCGCGCAACCCCCGGCCATCGACGAAGCCGAGGAGGTGGTCGCCGCGTAAAGTCAGCTCACCGCGGAGCTACGCTCGGGCGCTTTACCCGGAGCATGGGACGCCACCACCGACAGAAACCAAGATTTACAGGCAGAAAGCCATTCACGGCTTCTCCTCGTCTCGCCTCACACGCGAGAGGTCGCTGGTTCGAACCCAGCCGCGCCCATCGGTGGTACATCGCTCCGCGCCTGCGACCTCTCGCGTGTTCAACGATGTTCTTCCGGAAGCCGAGCAGGTCAGCCGGCGACGCCGAGCGGCGGCGCCGGAAGCATCTTCAGCAGCTCGGCGGGAAGCAAACGGCTGGCGTGCCAGTACTCGAGGCCAACAACGCGGCGGTCGCTTGGATCGAGTTCGCGCAATCCAAACTCGACCTCCTCGGCTACTACAGTCGCGGGGTCATAGTCCTCGAAGCGCAGCCACGCGATGTCAGCCCGCTTGTCGTAGTGCCCTTCGATCTTCATCGCGCCCAGAATGTTAGGCGCGGCGCCAGAGGGTCACCACCAGGGCGGTCAGTGCGTCGTCTCGATGCGGATGGTTGTAGGCGACCATTAGCCTGCCCTCCCTTACCAGCCAGTCGGCCGCACGCGTGTTGTGCATGCGCCGCCGGTGGCCCTCAAGGACGACGCGCTCCACGTCCGCCCGAGCGACGCCCAGCATGTCAGCCTTGACCACGGCATGATCGGTCCACTCCATGAGGCGAGGCCCTTCGTGAGCCATTCGGGAGATCTTTCACGCCGCTGCGGACGGGCGGGACCTGGATGCGGCGGCCGACCGCGTCGTCCAATCGCGCCTCCTTTCAGCGCGCTCGTCCTCGGCAAGCCGCGACGCTTGCACTTCCGCCCGCTGCCGCATGGGCAGACGCTGTTCCTCGACGCCCGTCAGAGGCCTAGGATGAGCGCGAGGGCGCCGTCGACGGCGCGCAGTTCTCCCGCCTCGAGGCGTCCCGCCGATCGGCCGAGGCGCTGCGGATCGACCACCGTCGTCTGCTCGACGAGGATGCGGGTCTCGTGTCCGTCGATGGTGATCGTGGGGCGGAAGCTCGCCGGGATCGCGCCCGTCGAGGTGGGTGCGACGAGCGTGGTGCTGAGGTCGAGGAACTCGTCGGCCTGGACGATTACCGCGTAGCGGACGCCGCGTTGCTCGTGCACGCGCGCGTCGCGACGTGGCGGCAGCCTGAACACCTCGCCGCGGACCACCTAGTCCGCACCCGGTGGCGCCAGCTCGCCCATCTGCTCGCGGATGATGCGCATCTCCTCGCGGTCGGCCTCGTCGGCTGCCACCCGCTGCACCTCCTCGCGGATTGCGGAACGGACTCGTCGGCGAGCCGCGGCTTCCCGCAGCGCGGTGCGCACCGCCTCGGAATCCGTCATCCCGCCGGCACGCACCACGTCGAGGGCCGCTGCCGAGGTCTCGTCAAGGCGAACATGAAGCGATCGCCCCATGTGCGTGTAATGTAGCACGAATCATGCTACGCAACGGTCCACGGCCGTGGCCGCGCGCCGGACGCTCTGGCGCTGGCGGGCGCCTTCGGCGATGGCCTTCCTACACCAGGTCGAGGTGGTTGACCGGCGCGAGATACACGAGATCCGTGCGGTTCCGCTCCGATCGTGGCGAAGCTCGCCGCCAAAACCGCTGGTCAATGTGGACACGTAGCGGTAGTAGGATGTCCACATGGCCGATGTGGGTGTTCGCGAGCTGAAGCAGCGTCTGTCCGAGTATCTCGACCGCGCCGAGCGCGGCGAGCTGCTTCGCGTAACCGACCGGGGGCGTCCCAAGGCGTTGCTCGGTCCGCTTCCCGGGCGGGCGCGAGTCGAGCAGGGCATGGCCGAGGGATGGATCAAGGCCGGCTCGGGCGCGGGTCTCCGTCCTGTCCCGCGCGTGAAATCGAGCGGGCGGGTCCTCGATGCCCTTGCGGAGGATCGCGGCGAGTGAGCCTCTACGTCGATTCGAGTGCTCTCCTGAAGCGGTACGTGGACGAACCCGACTCGGAAGTGGCCGACTCGCTCCTGCGGAGCGATCCGTCGCTGTTGACCGCTCGCCACACCGTCGTCGAGGTACGCCGCAACCTGGCGCGACTACTCGCTGGGCGCGAGCTCGCGACCGCACGCTCGGCCTTCTCGACGGACCTCGAGGTGCTCTCGATCGTCGAACTGGACGAACTCAC
>JBOGXT010000654.1:0-4020 GCA_050694635.1 Thermoleophilaceae bacterium | reverse complement strand
GGAGCCGGCCCTGGCCGGCGCGCCGACGTCAGGCGCGAGCGCCGAGACCCTCCGCGACGCCGGTGCGGGCGAGGAGCGCCCGGACCTCGTCGGTGGCGCTCGCAGCGACGGGCATTCCGGCCTTGATGACCTCGGAGAGCGCCTCGACGACCGAGGGGTCGAATTGCGTCCCGGCTCCAGCCCGTAGCTCCTCGAGCGCCTCGGCCTGCGCCATCGCGCCGCGGTACGGCCGGTTGGTCGTCATCGCGTTGTAGGCGTCGGCCGCGAAGACGATGCGCGACTCAAGCGGAATCTCCTCCCCACGGAGCGCGTCCGGATAGCCCGTCCCGTCCCAGCGCTCGTGACACGAGCGCACGATCTCGCCTACACGGGCGAGCAGGCCTCCCACTCGGTCAAGCATGAACTGCCCCTCGATGGTGTGGGTCTTCATCACCTCGAACTCGCTGTCGGTGAGAGCCGCGGGCTTGTGGAGGATCTCTTTCGGGATCGCGATCTTGCCCACGTCGTGCAGCAACGCGGCGAACTCGAGCTCCTGGCGGTGGGAGGGATCGACGGCAAGCTCGTCGGCCGTGGCATGAACGAGGTCGACGACTGAGCGGGAATGGTCGGCGGTGTACTGATCGTCGAACTCGACGACGTCGGCGAGCAGCATCACGGTCCCTCGGTAGGCTCGCTGTAGTTCGAGAGTCGCCGCATAGCGCTCGCGACGGTCGCGGGAAAGGATCTCTAGCAACCACACGAGCGGCCCGACCGTGAGCAGCATGAGGGGCTGGTCGACCGCCGAGAGGGTGATGGCGTAGGCGATGGGGGCCAGGATGGCGTCAAAGCGAAGCACGCCGAGGTAGTTGTCGACGACCGTCGAGAGCGGGAGGCGGTCGACCGCCCGATCGCGGAGCACGGTCCATCCGAAGTCGCATGCGAACTGTGCGACCAGAGTCCCGGCGTACACGCCGGTGTTGCTCAGCGAAATTTCGCCCGGAGCGAAAGCGACTAGGACGAGCACCGGGCCGATCGTGAACCAGCAGTCGCTGGAGGAGGTGAACACCCGCTCGCGGTGCCGGCTCCCGTCGAGGAGGTCGGGCACCATGGAGAGTGCTGCTTGGAGCGCTACCAGGAGCGGTACGTAGGGGAGAGGAGCCAGGAGCAGGAGTGGCACGAATGCGAGTGCTTCGGGTACGACGAACCAGTTCCCGAACTCGAACCTGACCCGTGAGACGAAGGCGTAGCCGAGGACCAGGCCGATGAGGAGCAGCGGCTCAACGTCGCGCTCCGAAGGGAGCACTGCGGCGAGCGCTGCGGCGACACTAAGAAATGAGGCGGCGGACAGCCCGACAACGGTCCGCTCGCGCGAATTCATGCGCCGGGGATGCCGCGCGCGCGCCTCGCCTACAAGCTCCTCAGCCCCCATCACCTAGCTCATCGTGCTCACACCCCGGGCTACGCGAGGGTGTGCGTGAGAAATGCACACCTTTTACGCCCGAAGCTCCATCTTCGCGGCGAGGCTTTGTCCCCGAGTGGACGGAAGTTGCATCACCCGAACCGGGCGACGATACGGGAAGTGCGCGGCGGCGGCGCCACCTAGACTCCCAGAGTCATGAAGGCGGCCGAGATCCGCGAGCGATTTCTTTCCTTTTTCGAGGAGCGAGAGCACCTGCGTGTTCCCTCGGCTTCGCTCGTCCCGCCGTCGTATGACCCGTCGGTTCTGCTCACCACGGCCGGCATGCAGCCATTCAAGCCCTACTTCCGGGGTGAGGAGGAGCCGCCGTCCAAGCGGCTGACCAGCTGTCAGAAGTGCTTTCGCACGGTCGACATCGAGGTCGTCGGCACCACCAAGCGGCATCTCACGTTCTTCGAGATGCTCGGCAACTTCTCGGTGGGCGACTACTTCAAGCAGGGCGCCGCCGAGTACGCCTGGGAGCTCTCGACCCAGGGCTTCGGCTTCGAGCCGGAGCGCATCTGGATCAGCGTGTTCGGCGGGGACGAGGACCTCGGGCTCGGTCCCGACGCGGAGGCCCTCGAGTGCTGGCGCGCCATCGGCATCCGGGACGACCGCATCGTCCTGCTCGGGCGCGACGACAACTTCTGGCAGTCCGGCCCCACCGGTCCCTGCGGCCCCTGCTCCGAGCTGTACCTCGACCGCGGCCCCGACTTCGGCCCCGACACCGACCGCCCGGGCGACGACACCGATCGCTTCCTCGAGTTCTGGAACCTGGTCTTCATGCAGTACGAGCTCCAGGCCGACGGCTCGCTTCCGGAGCTGCCCTTCAAGAACATCGACACCGGCCTCGGGCTCGACCGGATGGCCGCGATCCTTGAGGACGTTCCGTCGGTCTTCGAGACCGAGCACTTCCGTCCCCTGATCGAGCTCGGCGAGGAGCTCTCGGGGCGCCGCTACGGGCAGGACTTCGCCACGTCGCGCGCCCTTTCGGTGCTGTCCGACCACGGCCGGGGGATGACGTTCCTCCTCGCCGACGCGGTGGTCCCCTCAAACGAGGAGCGCGGCTACATCCTCCGCCGGATCATGCGCCGCGCCATGCAGCAGGCGCGGGTGCTGGGAATCGAGGGATCGATCCTCCGGCCGCTGGCGGGCAGGGTGGCGGACGTCATGGGGGATGCGTATCCCGAGCTGGCGGCGCAGCTACCGACGGTCGTGCGCTGGGCGGACGCCGAGGAGGAGAGCTTCGGCCGGACCCTCGAGCAGGGCGAGCGGCTGCTGGCCGACCTCGTCCGGCGTGCCAAGGAGGAGCAGACCTCGTGGGTGGCGGCGGAGGACGCGTTCAAGCTGCATGACACCTACGGCTTCCCCTACGAGATGACGAGGGAGTTGCTCGCCGAGCAGGGCCTGTCGGTGGACGACCAGGGCTTCGAGGAGCTGATGGAGCGCGCCCGCGAGGTATCGCGCAGCAGAAAGGCGCGGGCGACGGCGAGCGCCGGCAACCAGGTGCACGTGGAGCACGAGGACGTGATGCGCTTCGCCCGGCAGGCCGGCTTCCGCACCCGCTTCGTGGGCTACGAGACCACCGAGGCGGAGACCGTGCTGCGGGTGGCTGAGCGCGCCAACGGCTGGGTGCTCGCCAAGCTCGAGGAGTCGCCCTTCTACCCCGAGGGCGGCGGGCAGGTGTCTGACACCGGGACCGTCGAGACCCCGGGCGGCCGCGCCCGCGTGGTCGACGTCTACCGGCTCGGCGACGACCAGGCGCTCGCGCTCGAGCCAGTCGAGGGAGACGTCGGGGCGGGGGAGGCCGTCCGGGCCAGCGTGGAGCGCGGCGCGCGGCTCGCCACGATGCGAAACCACACCGCCACCCACCTGCTGCATGCGGCCCTTCGCGAGCGGCTCGGCACGCACGTCCGGCAGGCCGGCTCCTACGTCGGGCCTGACAAGCTGCGCTTCGACTTCACCCACGGCGAACGCCTCTCGGACGGCGAGCTGGCGGACGTGGAGGGCCGGGTCGCGGAGTGGATCGCCGCCAACCACCCGGTGCGGGCGATCGAGACGACCCGCGACGAGGCTGAGCGGCTCGGCGCGATGGCGCTGTTCGGCGAGAAGTACGGCGACTGGGTGCGGATGGTCGAGGTGGAGGCCGTCTCGCGCGAGCTGTGCGGCGGCACGCACGTGGCCGCGACCTCGGAGCTCGGGCTCTTCCACCTGACCACGGAGACCTCGAGCGCGTCCAACGTCCGCCGCATCGAGGCGATCACCGGCCCGGCGAGCGCGGACCTGTTCCGCGAGCGCACCGAGCGCATGCGCGAGATCGCCGCGCTGCTGAGGGTGCCCGAGCACGAGGCCGTCCGGGCGGTCGAGCGGCTCGGCGAGCGAGTGAAGGAGCTGCAGCGCAAGCCCGGCGGGCCCGACCGGGGCACGGCCGACGAGCTCGTGCAGGGAGCCGGCGAGGTGGCCGGCGTGCGGGTCGTGGTGGAGGCGGTGAGCGCCCCCGACGCCAAGGCGCTGCTCGAGCTCTCCGACGCGGTCCGCCAGCGCCTCGGCGAGGCGGCCGTGGTGCTCGGCACGGCCGTGGACGG
>JBOGXT010000653.1:0-14053 GCA_050694635.1 Thermoleophilaceae bacterium | reverse complement strand
ACGCGGGGACTCGAACCCCGGACCCCCTCCTTACCATGGAGGTGCTCTACCGGCTGAGCTACGTCGGCGCTACGCCTAGCCTAGTCGGCCGGAGTGGGGGGAGCAGGATTCGAACCTGCGTAGGCTGTGCCAGCGAATTTACAGTCCGCCTCCTTTGGCCACTCGGACATCCCCCCGGGTGGTCGCGGACGCCGATTGTAGAGGCGGGACACGGCGAATGTGCCCTATTACGCGAGCGCCGGCTTCGAGGAGATCGGCCGCGGCCGCCTCCCCGGCGGCGCCACCATGTGGTTCATGAGGCGTCCCTGAGCCTCTGCGCCTCGGGCAGTCCCTCGAGCTTCTTCAGCGTGTTGTTCTCGATCTGGCGGATCCGCTCGCGCGTCACGCCGAAGGCGCGCCCCACCTCCTCGAGCGTCCGCGCCTTGTGCCCGCGCAGCCCGTAGCGCATCTCGATCACCTCGCGCTCGCGCGGCGGCAGCGCGTCCAGGGCCCGGCGCACGTTCTCGCGCCGCAGGTTCTCGCTCGCCAGCTCGAAGGGCGACTCGGCCGCTTCGTCCTCGACGAAGTCGCCCAGCTCGGAGTCCTCCTCCTCGCCGATCGGCTTCTCCAGCGACACCGGCAGCTGTGAGATCCGCAGGATGTCCTTCACCTCGCGCGTCGTCCACTGCAGCCCGAAGGCGATCTCCTCCGGCGAGGGCTCGCGCCCGAACTCCTGCACGAGCTGCCGCTCCACGTGCACCACCTTGTTCAGCTTCTCCACCATGTGCACCGGGATGCGGATCGTGCGCGCCTTGTCGGCGATCGCCCGCGTGACCGCCTGACGGATCCACCACGTCGCGTACGTGGAGAACTTGTAGCCGCGCCGGTAGTCGAACTTCTCCACCGCGCGGATCAGCCCGAGCGAGCCCTCCTGGATCAGGTCGAGGAAGGAAAGGCCGCGACCGAGGTAGCCCTTGGCGATCGACACCACCAGGCGCAGGTTGGCCTCGATCATCTGCTGCTTGGCGCCCATGTCGCCGCGCTCGATCCGCTTGGCCAGGAACACCTCCTGGTCGGCGGTCAGCAGCTCGACGCGTCCGATCGAGCGCAGGTAGAGCCGCAGCGAGTCCAGGCTGGGCTCGACGGTCAGGTCGATGTGCGGTTTCTTGGGCACCGGCTGGGCGCCGTCGCCGGCGATCTCGATCAGCCCGGCCGGACGGTCCTCGTTCGCCACGATGTCGACCCCGTTCTCCTGCAGGTGGCCGTGGAACTCGGCGATCTGCTCCTTGGTGAGCTCGACCTCCTCGAAGGTCGCCGAGATCTCCTCGAAGGTCAGGTAGCCGCGCTCCCTCCCCTCGGTAACCAGCCCGCGGACCTCCTCGTTGTCGAGCAGCGGCGTCTCGCTCACGTCGGCCAGCAGCGCTACTCCGTCGTGCTTGTCCGTCAACCCCTCGCTCCTTCGAACACGGTCACGCTTCCGCTTCTCTGGGCGGGCGTGGATCGACTGGTCAATTGTGGTCCGCGGGGGCGCCGCGAGGGGCTGAGTCAGTGGGCCAGGAGGATTCCGTGACGTGCAACCGCGGCCAGTGTACAACGGTTCGTGCCGTTTGCCCCAAACGTGGGCCGATACAGTGCAAGGTCGCCCATGAGCGAGCGAATCGCACTCCTCGGCGACGACGTCCAGGCCCGGCGTCCGTCGACCCAGCTGAGCCTGTCGCGCGTGGGCGTGACCGGCGTCGAGAAGGTGATCCGCATCCGCTCGAACGGCACCGAGCAGCTCTTCTACGCCGAGCTCGAGTGCTACGTCGACCTCGGGCCGCAGCAGAAGGGCGCGCACATGTCGCGCTTCGAGGAGGTCGTGAACGAGGCCATCGACGAGGTGATCCTCGGCGAGGCGTTCAAGGCCGAGACGCTCGCCGCGCACATCGCCGAGCGAGTGCGCGACCGCCAGGACGGCGTCCGCGCCGAGGTCACGATCGCCGCCCGGTTCCCCGAGCACAAGCCGGCCCCCGCGTCGGGTACGCCCACGCAGGAGATCTACACGCTGTTCGGGTCGGCGGTCGCGTCCGAGCGGGGCACGCGCCGGCTGGTCGGAGTCGAGGCCCAGGGCATGACGGCCTGCCCGTGCGCGCAGGAGATGGTGATGGAGCGCTCGCAGGAGCGGCTGCGCGAGGACGGCTTCACCGACGACGAGATCGCGCGCGTGTTCGACGCCGTGCCGGTGGCCACCCACAACCAGCGCGGCATCGGAACGCTCCACATCGGCTGCCCCGAGGGGTGCACCGAGTCGCTCGAGGCGGAGACGCTGCTGCAGATCGTCGAGTCGGCGATGAGCTCCGAGATCTATGAGCTGATGAAGCGCTCGGACGAGGTCGAGGTGGTCGAGAAGGCGCACCTGCGGCCGCGCTTCGTGGAGGACTGCGTGCGCGAGATGGTGCGCATGGCGAGCGAGCGGTTCGCGGGGCTCGGCGACGACGCGTTCGTGTCCGCCCGCCAGGAGAACCTCGAGACGATCCACAAGCACAACGTGGTCGCCGAGCGCCACGGCCTGATGGGGGAGCTCGTGAGCGAGATCGAGTCCGGCGTACGGGTCGCGCGCCACGTGACGGTGCGCGACTGGCTCGAGGCCGGTCCCCCGCGAGTCCTTTAGCGATAACGTCTGTAGATCGTCCGTCCGGCCAGGCTGGGTTTCACAGCTAACCGGGCCGGGGATCCCTGCCGATGAGGAGCCCGCACACCGATCAGCAGGTACGGAGGCGTTCTTGACGCAAAGGCACACCCCTCTCTCCCAGGACGCCGCGCTAGTCGTGGCCCTGGCCGGCACCGCGATGCCGTTCGCACACTCGGCCGAGGACGAGGCCGAGCGCTGGCTGCGGGCGCTGCGCCTGCACGGCCAGGTCGGCGCGGCGCTCCAGGCGCTCGGCGTCGGCGAGGCGCCACTGATGACGGGCGGGGATCCCGAGCAGGACGGTCCCGGCACGCCCCCCATGGGCGCGGACGTGCTCGACGAGGTGACCCGCCGCGCGGGCGGCTTCGCCCTGTCGCGGGAGGCGGAGACCGTCGGCACGCCGGACCTGCTGTTCGCGGTGTTCGACGTCTACGGCAAGCTGTTCGACCGGGTGCTCTACCTGCGCGGCACGAGCCGCGAGGAGCTGACCGAGCGGCTGGCCGGCGCGAGCGAGCGGCACCCGACGCAGGGCTAGGCGCGCGAGGTCTCGGCACCCCGCGAGGCCTCCTTCCGCCGGCGGCGCGCCAGGTACTCGATCCCGGCGGTGCTGCCGACCGGGCCGAGCGGCGAAACCGTCGCCGCTAGCAGCGGCCAGGGGAACGTGCCGCGCCGGCAGCCGTTGGCCACGAGCAGGCAGAGCAGGATCCAGCCGACGCCGTGCGTCCAGCCGAGCGCGGCCTCGGCCGACTCGCCGAAGCCCCCGATCGCCACGGTGAGCAGGGCGGCGAATATGCAGACCTCGGCGAGCGAGTAGAGCCGCACCGCCTGGAAGTAGGACACGAGGGGCAGGTTAGGTGGCCCGGCCGAGAGCGATCTGGCGCCTGACGAAGAGCGCGCCGGCGAGAGCGAGCGTCGCGAGCAGGGCGACCGCGACGATCGCCTCGGGCGAGTCGAGGTTGTCGAGGCTGCCGCCGAGGGCCGTGTAGGCGAAGACCTTGGGCGCCGCCCCGATGACGGTGCCGGAGGCCATGTCGCGGAAGCGGAGACGGGTCAGGCCGGCGCTGTAGTTGACGAGGCCGTAGGGCAGGAGCGGCACGATGCGCGACTCCATCACCGCGACGGCGCCGTGGCGGGTGAGGAAGTCTTCCACCACGCGCGTGCGCGCGGGAAGCAGCGTGCCGTGGTGACCGGAGGCGAGCCGCCGCGCGACGAACATCTGGGCCACCGCGGCGCCCGTGACGCCCGCCAGCGCGAGCGGCGTGCCCGCCGCCGTGCCGAACAGCAGGCCGGCCGCCCCCGCGAGGATCGGCCAGGTGATGAGGAAGTTGGCCAGGACGAACAGGGGCACGAAGGCGAGGTAGACCGCGTCGCCGAGGTCCTCGCCCCAGTCGCGCGCCTCGTCGGGGCTCGGCAGGGAGCCGGTGGCGGCGGCGATGGCGAACAGGGTGCCGATCGCCGCCCCGTAGATCGCCATCCGGCGGAGCGCGACCCGGCGCGAGCCCATGCATCGAGACTAGACCCGGCGGCGCGTCTCGGGCGGGCCGAGCGGGAGCGACGGCCGCACGGGTCGAGCCGACTGCGTGAGCTGCGCGGTGCGCTGGGTGGCGTGGATGAGGGCGATGGCGTCGAGCATTTGGGACCTCCCGGTCTCGAGGCTATGTTGGCGATCTGCTTGCTTGGAGCATGCGGGCCGGCGTGCTGGAGGACGCTGTGGCATCGCGGCTCTCGCGCGCCGCCGCATCAGATCCGTCTCAGGCCGAGCGGGTTCTGGCCGAGGCGATCGACCAGCGCGAGCAGGCCTACGCGGTCCTGCGCGCCCTGGCCGAGGGGCGGCGCCCACCGGCGGCAGGGCTGCGGGGAATCGAGGAGAAGGCGCGCAGGGCGCTCGCGCTGGCCCGGCTCGAGCCGTTCGAGAACGGCTCGTACCGGTGGCGCTGGGAGTTTCGTGACGACCTGCGCTCGCCCCTCTGGCCGCTGGCGCACGCCACTGTGGAGCTGCTCGGCGAGGGTCCGCTCGAACGCATGAAGCGGTGTGAGGGCTGCCGCTGGCTCTTCCTCGACCAGAGCAAGAACCGCAGCCGGCACTGGTGCAGCATGGAGGTGTGCGGCACGAACGCGAAGAAGCGACGGTACGTGGAGCGGCGGCGGAGCCGTTCATGAAGGGATACCCACCCAGCCGGCAGCACACCGAGAGCCGCGTGGGCCTGTTCGCGGCGGTCGTGTTCGCGGCGGTCGAGTCGGGGACGACAACGACTGATCCTGTATTGAACGGCCCCCCGCGGGGTATTTGTAAGCATGATCGGATTCATCATCGCCGGCCTCATCATCGGCGCGCTGGCGCGCCTGCTGATGCCCGGCAAGCAGAAGATCGGGCTGCTCTGGACGCTGGCCCTCGGACTCGCAGGCTCCGTGATCGGCGGGACGATCGCAAACGCCATCGGCACCGGAGACATCTTCGAGCTGAACGTGATCGGCTTCATCGTCGCGGTGCTCTCGTCGGTTGCCCTGCTGGTCGTCGCGGAGCGGGCGGGTCTCGGAGCACCGCCGGATCGCAAGCGCCTCGAGCACTAGCGGCCGGGTGACCCGGCTCCTCATCGAGGCGAGACCGGGAGCCGGCAAGACGACCGCCATCGGCCGCTTGGCGAAGCTGCTGGGCGAGGCCGGCGTACCGCTGAGCGGGTTCTTCACGCGCGAGGTGCGCGAGGCGGGCCGCCGGGTCGGCTTCGAGATCGAGGCATTCGCTGGCGAGCGCGGCCTCCTGGCACACGTGGACATCAAAGGGATGGAGCGGGTGGGGCGCTACGGCGTCGACGTCGAAGCTTTCGAGCGGATCGCGCTGCGAGCGCTCGATCCGCCCGACGCAACCGGCGTGGTCCTGATCGACGAGCTCGGGAAGATGGAGCTGCTGGCGAAGAGCTTCGCCGAGGCCGTGCGCGCGCTCTTCGAGCGCCCGGTGCCGATCGTCGCGACGGTGCATACCGCGAAGCACCCGTTCACGGACGCGCTCAGGCGAAGGCCCGACGTGTCGACGATTCGGCTGACGGCCGCCACCCGCGATCGCCTGCCCGAGGAGCTGGCCGAGCGGCTCGTGGGGAGTCGTCCGGGCGTTTCCGGGTAGAGCCCGAGTGGCAGCGCCGGGCGAGCGCCGCCCGGACGAAGCGGCATTCCAGGAGGTACCCCATGCGACGTCTCTTGGCCCTGTCCACCTGCATCGCGGCGGGCTTCGCGCTCGCCAGCATCGGCGGAGCCTTCGCCGGCGACACGAGCCGCGAACGGGCGGCGGCAAGCGCGCTCCGCGGGCTTGTCGACCTCTCCCACCCCTTCAACGAGCGGACGATCTACTGGCCGACCGCGCAGGAGTTCGAGCTGACCGAGGTCGCCGAGGGCGAGACCGAGGGCGGCTACTACTACGCGGCGAACAACCTCGCCGCGGCCGAGCACGGCGGCACGCACCTCGACGCGCCGATCCACTTCGCGCGCGGCGGCGACAAGGCGGATGAGATTCCGCTGCGGCGCCTGGTGGGACGGGCCGTGGTGATCGACGTGTCCGAGCGCGCGCTGGATGACCGCGACTACCTCGTCTCGCGCGCCGACCTGCGCGGCTGGGAGCGCGACAACGGCCGGATCCCGAGGCGCGCGATCGTGCTGCTGCGCACGGGCTGGTCGCGCTACTGGCCGGACGCCGAGCGCTACCTGGGGACCGCACAGCGCGGCGAGCAGGCGGTTCCGCTGCTGCACTTCCCGGGCCTGAGCAGGGCCGGCGCCCGCTGGCTCGTGAATCGGCGCAACGTGAAGGCGGTGGGGATCGACACCGCGAGCATCGACTATGGGCAGTCGAGCGACTTCCTCGCGCACCGCGTCTTGGGCGCGGCCAACGTGCCGATCTTCGAGAACGTCGCCCGTCTCGGCCGGCTACCCGATCGCGGGTTCGCGATCGTGGCGCTCCCGATGAAGATCGACGGCGGCTCGGGCGGGCCACTGCGGATCATGGCCGTGCTGCGGCCGTGAGCCACGGCGGGACTAGCCCTTGACGGCGCCCATCGTGAAGCCCGTGATGAAGCGCTCCAGCAGCAGGTTGAACGCGAAGGCGATCGGCACGGCCACCAGGATCGCCGCCGCCTGCAGCGACTGCCAGAAGAACACGTCGCCGCGGATCAGCTCGGTGGGGACGCCGATGCTGATCGTCTTCGCGTCGGAGGGCGAGATGAAGGCCAGCGCGTAGATGAACTCGTGTGCGGTGAGCGTGAAGGCGAACACCACCACGGCGACGATGCCCGGCAGGGCGAGCGGGATCACGATCCGCATGAAGGCGCTCAGCCGGCTGTAGCCGTCCACCATCGCCTGCTCCTCGAGGTCGCGCGGCACCGCCTTCAAGAAGCCAATGAGGAGCCATACCGAGACCGGGATCGTGATCGTGGGATAGATGACGATCAGCGACCAGGTCGAGTCCTGCAGGCCGAGGATCGCGACCACGCGCGTGATCGAGATGAACAGCAGCGTGGGCGGCACCAGGTAGACGAGGAAGATCGCTATGCCGAGCGCCCCCGACCAGCGCATGTTCAGCCGCGCCAGGCTGTAGGCGGCCGGAAGCCCGACCGCGAGGGTGAGCGCCGACACGGCCAGGCCGACCAAGAGGGTGTTCGCGGCGAACGTCAGGAACTGGGTGTCGGAGAACAGGAACGACACGTGCTCGCCGGTGGGATCCAGATTGAAGACGAACGGGTTGTTCGCGCTGTTGTAGAGGTCGGCGTCCTCCTTGAAGGCGGTGATCGTGCCCCAGATGAACGGCAGCGCGGCCACCAGCGCGGCGCCGAGCGCGAGCAGGTAGAGCCCGACGCGCCCGAGGCGGTGGCGGGTGGCGGCGCGGCGCCGGGTCCGCTCCACGTGGGCGCTGTCGGCGACGGCCAGGCGCTCCCGTGCGGCCACGGCCATCAGAAGGTCTCCATCTTGCGGACCGACCGAAGGATCGCCACCGCCGCCGCGAGCAGCAGCGGGAAGAGGAACAGCGCGATCGCCGCGCCCTGCGCTAGGTCGCCGCTGCCGATCCCCTTCAGGAACGCGTAGCTGGGCAGGACCTGGGTGGCGTTCTCGGGCCCGCCGCGGGTGAGGATGTAGACCACGCTCATGTCGGTGAACGTGAGGACGGCCCCGAACAGCGTCGCCACGGCGATCACGGGCAGGGTGAGCGGCAGCGTGATCTCCCACAGCTTGCGCCAGAAGCCGGCGCCGTCGATCTCCGCCGCGTCCTTGATGTCGTCCGGGATCGAGATCAGGCCCGCCAGGATGATCACGGCGGCCAGCGGCACGATGCGCCACGTGTGCACCAGGATCACCGACGCCATCGCGAGCGTGTCCTTCCCGAGCCAGTAGACGTTGCTCTCGATGAAGCCGAGCGAGCGCAGCACCCAGTCGATCGGGCTGTAGACCGAGTCGAGCATCCACAGCCAGGCGACCGCGGCGAGGGCGACGGGCGTGGTCCAGGGCAGCAGCACCAGGAACCGGACTAGCCACTTGAAGCGGAAGTTGGCGATCAGGATCAGCGCCAGGGCCTTGGCCAGCACGATGGTCAGCGCCATCGAGATCACCGTGAAGACCAGGGTGTTCCTCAGGGAGCGCCAGAAGACCGGGTCGTCGAAGATGGTGTCGAAGTTGCGCAGCCCCACCCAGTCGAAGCTCGGGTCCCCGACCGTGACGTCGCTGAACGCGAAGGCCAGCGCCAGCAGCAGCGGAAAGGCGACCAGCGCGACGATGTAGACGACTGCCGGCAGCAGGAAGAGCGGGGCGAGGAAGCTCTCCCGGTCGGCGAGCTTGGTGCGGCCCTGCAGCGGCGTCATGCCCGCACCGGCTGGGGCGCGGCCTGCTCCCCCGTCTCGGCGTCGAAGAAGCGCAGGTGCCGCTCGTGGATCGCGAAGTCGCGCTCGTCCCCGTCCTCCAGCGGCAGCGTGACCGTGGCCGGCAGCCGGGCGATCACACGCGTCTCCTCGCCGAGGCCATGCAGTGTCCCGTAGACGTGGCGGTCGCCGGAGAGGTACTCGATGCGGGCGATCCTCAGCCGGGCCGTGAGGCTGCTCCCGTTGCCGGAGACCGCCTCCGCCGGCAGGAGGTTCTCGGGGCGGAAGCCCACCAGGTGGCCGTCGCGCGGGACCAGGTTCATCGGCGGGGAGCCGAGGAACGTGGCGACGAAGGTGTCCGCCGGGTCCTCGTAGACCTCGCGCGGCGGGCCGATCTGGCGCAGCTTGCCCTCGTACATGACCGCGATCCGGTCGCCCAGGCCCATGGCCTCCGCCTGGTCGTGTGTCACGTAGATCGTGGTGGTCCCGACGTTCGCCTGGAACTGCTTCAGCTCGTCGCGGGCCGAGGCGCGCAGCTTGGCGTCGAGGTTGGAGAGCGGCTCGTCGAGCAGGAACACGCTCGGCTCGCGCACCAGCGCGCGGGCCAGCGCCACCCGCTGGCGCTCGCCACCGGACAGCTGGCGTGGCTTGCGGTCCAGCAGGGGCTCGATCCCGAGCAGCTCCGCCGCCCAGCGCGCCCGGCGCTCGCGCTCCTCCTTCGGCGACTTCTCCGCCTTGAGCGGGAAGGAGATGTTCTGCAGCACCGACTTGTGCGGATACAGCGCGTAGCTCTGGAAGACCATGGCCACCTGGCGCACCCGCGGGGGCAGCCCGTTGACCACGTTCCCGCCGATCAGCACCTCGCCCTCGGTGGCCTCCTCGAGCCCGGCGATCGTGCGCAGGAGGGTGGTCTTGCCGCAGCCCGACGGCCCGAGGAGCACGAGGTACTCGCCCTCGCTCGTCTCGATGTCCACCCCGTCCACGGCGTGCCGGTCGGCGCCGTGGTAGCGCTTCTTCAGCCCTCGAACCTCGACCGCGAGTGCCATGGCGTCAGGCGCTGCCGCCGATGAGCCCCCGCTTGCGCCAATTCGCGAAGATGGGCTCGATCTGCGACTCCGCCCGGGCCACCGACTCCTCGGGCGACTGCTCGCCGCGCGCGGCGCGCGCGTACATGTTGGGGATGATGAACGTGCCGAACACCTCGCCGATGGCGGTGTTCGCGTTCCCGTGGCGGCCCACGTTCGTGCTCCAGTCGAGGGCGTCCTTCAGGACCGAGAGCTTGTTGGCAGGCTCCGAGCCGAACGGGTCGTCGTCCAGCCAGGAGTCGAGCTCCGGCACGAGCTTGCCGAACGCGGGGAAGTCGTACAGCTCGGACTCCCAGGTGGCCCGGGCGTAGTTCTCCGTGTAGTGGAGCAGGAACTCCTGGGCGGCGTCCGGGTTCTCCGCGTGCTGCGGGACGATCCAGTTGTACATCACGTGCTGGGCCGCGAGGTTGTCGGCCGGTCCCTTTAGCGCCTTGACGAACTGGATGTCGTTGGCTTGCTGGGGGTTGACCTTCTGGGTCGTCCGGTAGGCCGAGATCGAGTTGACGATGTAGGAGAGCTTGCCGCCGACCATCCCCTGGTTGTTGGAGGCCGGGTTCCAGGCGAAGACCTCGTCCGTCATCGCGCCCTCGAAGAGCTCCTTCATGAACTGCACGGCGGCCACGGTCTCGGGCGAGTTGATCGTCACGTTCTCGTTCTTGTCCTGGATCGCCCCGCCGTACGACCACATGAGCGAGCGCCCGACCATGTCGGAGTCGATCTCCTGGGACATGCCGATGCCGAGCTGCACGCCCTGGTCGCTCTTGATCTTCGAGCCGCCTTCCTTCAGCTCCTCCCAGGAGGTGGGACCGTTCGGGAAGCCGGCCTTTTCCCACATGCTCTTGCGGTAGTTGCCCGGATCCGGAACCCAGCCCGGGCTGTACGCGAAGAACTTCTTGGTGGTCGGGTTGTAGCTGCTGCGGTTGCACAGCTCGATCTGCTTGCCGAAGCGCCGCTCGGCCTCCTGCGTGAGGTCGCTCATGTCGAGGACGCTGGGCTCGAACTGCGGCAGCGGGGCGATGAACTGGATCACGTCGTGGCCCGACTTCGCCGAGATCTCGGAGCCGATCCGGGTGGGGATGCCGGTGACCTCGATGTGGTCGACGGTGACGTCGACCCCCACCTGCTTGCCCCAGTCCTGCGCGAACTTGTCGAACCACTCGTCGTGGCGCGGCACGAAGTGGCTCCACATCAGGATCTTGAGGCTGCCGGAGAGCTTCGCGTCCGGGTCTGAGAACTTCTGGGCCGGCGCCTTGCCGGTCGGAGCGTTGGTGGTCTCCTCGTCGCCGCCGCAGCCGGCGAGGAGCACCGCCGTCGCCGTCGCTCCCTGGATGAACCTGCGCCGGTTGATTGTGAACGGGCCGAACGGATCGAACTGTCTGGTCATCGCCTCTCCCTGTCTCCCTGTCGGTCCCTTCCCGGGCCCGGCGGGGGGGAAACCGGGAGTGGGTAGAGGCTCGCGGCCGGCTAGGCGACTGCCGGATCGCCGGACAGGTCGGCGACCCGCTTGGCCAGTGTCCGAAGGACCTTGCGCTCGACGTTCGGGTTCTCCTCGAGCAGGTGGTGGAAGTCCTTGCTCGTGAGGACGAAGACCCGGAGCGGCGTCTTCGCGGTGACCGTGGCCGTGCGGGGAATCTGCTCGAGCAGGGCGATCTCGCCGATGAAGTCGCCGGCGCCGCGGGTGCCGAGGCTCTTGCCCTTGCGCTTGACCTCGGTCTGGCCCTCGAGGATCACGAAGAACTCGTGACCGAGGTCGCCCTCCTTGGTGAGGACGGCGCCCTTGGGGATCTCCAGGTCCTCGCTGACGCGAGCGAGCTGGGTGAGCTCCTTGCGCGAGAGGCCCTCGAAGAGGGCGGCGCGCTTGAGCGCCTCGACTTTGGTGTCCTGACTGAAGAGCCGCACGGGCCTACCCTATTCGGGCGCGGTCGCTGAGTCGAGCCGCGAAGAGATGCCAGTCGCCGGGAACGCCCTTGAGGGCGTGGTTGCCGCGGTCCTCGAAGTCGATGCCGGAGCCGGCGGCGAGGTCCCTCACGATGCTCGATACCAGGACTTCGCACGGTCTCGCTTCCGCCGCGATACGGGCGCCGATGTGGACCGCGATTCCCTCGACTCGGCCCCCTATTACCTCCACCTCGCCGGTGTGGATCCCGGTGCGGATTTCGAGGCCGAGGTCGCCGACGGCGCTGACGGTCTTGTGGGCGCAGGCGATGGCTCTTGCGGGGCCGTCGAAGGTGGCGCAGAAGCCGTCGCCGGTGCTTCTTATCTCCTTGCCGCTGTAGCGGGCGAGCTGGGCTCTCACCGTGGCGTGGTGGGCCTCGAGGAGGTCGCGCCATTGCTTGTCGCCCAGCTCGGCTGCTCTCGACGTCGAGTCGACGATGTCGGTGAAGAGGACGGTGGTTAGGACCCGCTCGGGGGCGGTGTCGATGTGGCCCTCGGACAGGAAGCGCTGGACCTCGTCGGGGAACTCGGGGACGGCGTAGGCGCTGGTGTCCGGCGCGGTGAGCTCAACCACCTCGGCGTTGGGGATGCGCTCGGCCATGTACAGGCAGCCCTCCCGCCAGCGCTGGTGGCAGAGGATGAGCGTTGGCACGGAGATGGTGGGCAGGACCTCGCGGATGTCGGTCTCCATGAGGACGCGCATGAACCAGGCGGCGGCACCAGGACTGGCGGCGAGTCGCTCATGGTTGACGTGCCACTGCTCGAAGACGGGGTCGTCGACGTAGCTGGGGAAGTACTTACGGAGCTCGCCGCGCTGGTACTCACGATCGCCCCAGCTGCTGCGGGCCTCGCGGACGCGCCGATGCCACTTCTCCATCGGATCGCCGAACGGGAAGTCCGGGGCAGACACGACGCGCGGCCAGGTGTTCTGGAGGATGAGGGCCTGGACGCGCTCGGGATAGGTGGCGGCAAAGACGGCGCAGAGTTGACCGCCGGGAGAGCCGGCACCGACGAGCGCGGCCTTCTCGGAGCCGGCCGCGTCCATGACGGCCCTCAAGTCATCCATGCGCGTCTCGAAGCCCGGGAGATCCCGTGGCCTGTCGGAGAGCCCAGTGCCGCGCTTGTCGAGGAGGATGAGCCTCGCGAACGAAGCGATCCTGTTGCAGAAGTCAACGAAGATGGGCTGCTCCCAGGCCCAGACGAGGTTGATGAGGAAGGGGACGAAGAGGACGTCGACCGGCCCCTGCCCGACCACCTGGTAGGCGATGGAGACGTCACCGCTACGGGCGTAGCGGACCTCGGGCGTTTCGAGGTTCACGGGACGGAACACTAAGCCGCCGCCCGGCGAGCCAAGCCGACGGGGGGATTCGAACCCCCGACCCCCGCTTTACGAGCCGAAGGAAGCGGCGAAGGGCGGCGAATCCGGAACGATGCCACGGGGCACGGATGCCCTCCCGAGGCGGCTTTCGAAGGGCCCGAGGACGGCTGGGTGACGGGCCAGGTCCTCGGCACCCGAGGGCGTGAGAGAGTCGGCGGTGATGGGGAGATCCGGCCTGTAGGGCAGCTGCTCGAACTGGGCCACCGTCAGGTAGCGCTCACCGGTGAAACGCAACGTCTGCGGCTCAATCAACCGCGGCACGCCTTCTTCACGCAGCCGCTTCACGAGCGGGGGGTCCTCCACGGCGTATGTGGCCTCGACGACCGCAGCCCCGAGCCGCACGCCGCGGTCGAACAGGGTGGGGCCGGCGAGGGCCTCCTCGATGGCGCGCCCGTCGTGGCGCGTTACGCGCGGCAGATAGGCTGGCTCGTCGAGAAACGCCGGTCGCTGCTGTAGCGTCTGCGACATCCATTCGACACAATAGGTGACAGACCGGACGACAGAAAGGAGCCGCCTTGGCGGACCTGGCGGAGAGATTGGAGCAGGCCACGACTCGGATCGAGCTCGACCAAGCCGATGTCGCGCGGCTGCTCGACACCAATCCGCGTACGGTCTCCCGCTGGCTGCACCGCGAAACCGAGCCCCGGCCCGACGCTCGCGAGCGCCTGCTTGAGCTGATTGCGGTTCTCGAGCAGCTCTCCGGCGTCTTGAAGGCCGCCCCGGCGCACGACTGGCTCTTCACCCCCAATCCCCTGCTCGACCATCACAAGCCCGTGGATCTGTTGCGCGAGGGCGAATACCGCCGCGTGCTCGGCGCGATCGACGCCCTCGCCGAAGGCGTCTTCGTCTAACACGCGTGGTCGCGCCTCGGCTGGCAGCCGCGGTCGACGGGCTCGCGCCCGCAGCCCTCAGCGGCGAAGCCTTCCGGCACGTCGCCGTGAACCGCCATCCGCTCTCGGGCGCGGGCGCTCGCTCTCTCGGAGGCCGGTGGAACCCGCGTGAGAGCTTCGCCACGCTCTATCTCGCGCTCGAGCGCGAGACGGTCGTCCGTGAGTTCTTCCGGCTCGCCCGCCGCATGGGCCTCGCGCCTGAGGACTTCCTGCCGCGGCGCTTCTACCGCTACAGCTTCGAGCTCAGCGGGCTGCTCGACCTCCGGGAGGCGGAAGCTCGGGCGGCC
>JBOGXT010000652.1:0-4118 GCA_050694635.1 Thermoleophilaceae bacterium | reverse complement strand
CCGCCACGGAGCGCTGCCACTCGATCCGCGCGTCGGGGCGCGCCGCGGGCGGCACGGGCTGGGTGAGCCGCGCCTCGAGCTCGCGCAAGCCACACGCCGGGAGGGCGAGCGAGCAGGCGGCCGCGAGCGCGACCGCGCCGGTGCGAGCTCGGCGGGACATGCGATGCAGGGTGGCCGCGCCGTGTGAACGGCGGCTTACGGAGGTACGAAGCGGGCGTGAAGGGAGGTCCGGAGCGGAGCGGGCCGAGGGTAGCTGCGTTACAGTCGCTCCTGGACTCGAAAGGAGCGCGGGATTCCTCTTTCTGGCGCGCCAATCACGGTCACCAAGCTTCAGGCGCCGCGCACACGCCGCGGGCTCGTGCGCCGTGACCGGCTGGTCGCGGCGATCACGGCCGCCGAGGACGCCAGGCTCGTCCTGCTGCTGGCGCCGGCCGGCTCCGGCAAGACCACGCTCCTCGGCGAGTGGCGCACGTCGTCCGCGGAGGAGCGCCCGTTTGCCTGGCTGTCGCTCGACCCGGCCGACAACGACCCGGTCAAGCTGTTCGAGGAGGTGATAGCCGCTCTTCGGACCGTCGAACCGGAGCTCGGGGGCGCGGCGCTCGCCCATCTGGCCGGCCCCACCAGCCTCACCGAAGTGGTGCTGCCCTCGCTCATCAACGAGCTGGCGGCGCTCGAGCGACCGCTCGTATTGGCGCTCGACGACTACCACGTGGTGCGCAACCCGCGCATCCATGAGGCCGTGGCGTTCCTGCTCGAGCACCTGCCCGCCACCGTGCAGGTCGCGCTCGCGTCCCGCGCCGAGCCCCCGCTCCCGCTGGCCCGGATGCGGGTTCGCGGCCAGCTCGTGGACGTGCTGGCGGGGGACCTGCGCTTCACCGACGACGAGGCCGGCCAGCTGCTCGGCGACGCACTCGGCTTCGCGCTCGACCCGGGCGACCTCGCTCGCCTCCAGGAGCGGACGGAGGGGTGGGCCGCGGGGCTGCGGCTCGCCGCGCTCTCCCTGGGAGGACGCGAGGACGCGCACGCGTTCATCTCCTCGTTCGCGGGCGACGATCGGCCGGTGGTCGACTACCTCGGCTTCGAGGTGCTCGACGGCCAGCCCGACGAGGTGCGCGACTTCCTGCTGCACACATCCGTGCTGGAGCGGCTGAGCGGCCCGCTGTGCGACGCGGTGGCGGCGACCGAGGGGTCGGGGCGGATGCTCGACCGGCTCGAGCGGGCCGGGCTGTTCCTGGTGCCGCTCGATCCGAGCCGGCGCTGGTACCGCTGCCACCATTTGTTCGGCGGGCTGCTGCGCCACGAGCTGTCACGCACAGCGCCCGGCCTCGTGCCCGAGCTCCACCTGCGGGCGTGCGCGTGGTACCGGGAGCAGGCCGCGGCCTCCGAGGCGATCCACCACGCCACGGCCGCGGGCGACCTCGCGCTGGCCAGCGAGCTGATCACCGAGCACTGGTACGGGTTCCTCCAGCTCGGCCGGATCGAGACCGTGGACGCCTGGCTGAAGGCCCTCGGCGACGAGGCCGTCGAGGACGACCCGGGCCTCTGCCTGACCAAGGCCTGGATCGGCGTCAACACCGGCCGCCTCGACCAGGTCCAGCAGTGGATCGAGGCCGCGGAGCGGGTCGCGGCGAGGACGCCCGGGAACCCCGTGATCGAATCGGGCATCGCGAGCCTGCGCGAGATCCACCGCTACATGGACGGCGACGTCGGGAGCGCGGTGGAGGCGGGCCGGCGCTCCGTGGAGCGAGGCCAGACCCCCTGGCGGCCGGTGGGCTGCCCGGTGCTGGGGATCGCCCTGTTCTGGAGCGGGCGGGCGGACGAGGCGGCGGCGGAGCTCGACCAGTCCGTGCGGCTGGCCCACTCGAAGGGCAACTACCTCGCCGCCATCCATGCCTCGGCCGGACTGGCCGCGATCAACGCGGAGGGCGGCGATCTGAACGCGGCCGAGGCCGTGGCGACCGAGGCGCTCGAGCTCGCCGACGAGCGCAGCCTCACCGACCACTGGGCGACGGCGATGGCCCGCGTCGTCCGGGCCCGGGCGCTCGAACGGCGCGGCATGATCGACCTCGCCGGCGTCGAGATCGAGCGCGCGGCCGAGTTGTCGCGCGAGGGCGTTGCGGCCGTAGAGACCGCCTACACCCTCCTCTCGCAGGCGGAGACGCGAAAGCTCCAGGGCGCGCACGGCGAGGCGGCGGAGCTGGCCGCCGAGGCGCGCGGCATCGTCGAGCGCTGTGCCGATCCCGGCATCCTCACCGAGATGCTCGCACGGACCGAGCGGCGCCTCCACGGCGCGCCGCGGGTGCCGGCCGGAGCGGCGCCCGCGCCGGAGGAGCTGACCGACCGCGAGCTCGACGTACTCCGTCTCCTGCCGGGCGGGCTGTCCCAGCGGGCGATCGGCGAAGCGCTCTACCTCTCGCTCAACACCATCAAGACCCACGTCCGCGGGATCTACCGCAAGCTGGGCGTGGAGACGCGCGACGAGGCGGTCGAGCGCGCCCGCGAGCTGGACCTGATCTGAACGTGGCGGTCTCCCGCCTACAGGGGCCGCTCGTCGCGCTGGCCCTGGCTGTGTCGGCCTTGCTCGCGGCCTGTGGCGAGGACGATCCCGCGGACCGCCGGGGCCCCGATGCCGCAGGCGTCGAGGCCGCCCGCGCCTCCGTGCAGCGCTTCCGGGAGCTGCCGCGCTTCACCGCGCCGGGGCCCGCGTTCGACGCGCGGCGCGAGCTGCGTGGAAAGCTCGTCTACGAGATCCCGATCACGAGCGAGGTGCCGTTCGTCGACGCGGTCGAGCAGGGCATGCGCCAGGCCGCGGAGGAGGTCGGGGCGACGCTGGAGGTGTTCCCGAATCAGGGTGAGCCCTCGCAGTGGGCGCAGGGGATCAGGACGGCGATCGCGAGGGAGGCCGACGCCATCCTGCTGCTCGCGCAGGATCCCGAGCTCGTGCGCCCACAGGTGGAGCAGGCGGAGGCGGCGGGCATCCCGGTCGTGGTCCTGCGCACCACGGGCGAGGGCGAGCCGTGCCCGGAGATCGGCACGACGTGCGTGCCGGGGCCCTTCGAGCAGGCCGGCAGGCTGGAGGCGAACTTCGTGATCGCCGACAGCCGAGGCGACGCGAACGTCCTGGTGATCACGTCCAACGACGCCCGCTCGACTCGCCCGCTGGTGCACGGGCTCAGGCAGGAGTTCACGCGGAAGTGCGCCGCGTGCGATCTCCGCTTCGTCGACGTCCCGATCCCCGACTGGGCGGCGAAGCTGCGCGGCGAGGTGCAGTCGGCGCTCGTGCGCGACCCGATGATCGACTACGTGATCCCGATCTACGACAGCATGTCGCAGTTCGCGGTGCCCGCGATCCTGGCTGCCGGCGCGTCCGACCGGATCAAGATCGCCACGTTCAACGGCACCCCCTTCGTGCTGGAGATGATCCAGGACGACGAGGTCGTGGCGATGGACGCCGGCGAGAACCTCGCCTGGGTGGGCTGGGCCGCCATGGACCAGGCCTTCCGCGTCATCGCGGGGGAGCGTCCAGTCACGAGCGAGCGCACGCCGCTGCGCGTCTTCGACGCCGGCAACGCCGGGGACGCCGGCATGCCGCCGCGCTTCGATCTTGGCTACGGGCGAGCCTACGTGGACGGCTACCGCGACCTGTGGGGGGTGAGCGAGTAGCACCCGCCCTCGCCGCGCGGGGCATCTCGAAGCGCTTCGACGGACGGCGCGCCCTCGCGGGCGTCGACATCGCCGTCGAGCGTGGCGAGGTGCACGCCCTGGTCGGCGCGAACGGGTCCGGCAAGTCGACGCTGGCGAAGGTGCTGGCGGGCTACCACACGCCGGCTCCGGGCGCCCACGTCGCCGTCGCGGGCCGCTCCGTCCGCATGCCGCTGCGTCCCGGCGAGGCGCGCGCTTTCGGTCTGCGCTTCGTCCATCAGGAGCTCGGGCTGATCCCGTCGCTCAGCGTGCTGGAGAACGTGCGCATGGAGGAGCTGGCCGGGGGGCGGCGGCGCTGGATCTCCTGGTCGCGCGAGCGCGAGCGGGCGCGCGACGCGCTGAGCCGCTTCGGCGTCGAGCTCGACCTGCGTGCGCCCGTGGCGGAGCTGAGCGCGCTGGACCGCGCGCTCCTCGCG
>JBOGXT010000651.1:0-2889 GCA_050694635.1 Thermoleophilaceae bacterium | reverse complement strand
GCCGAGGACCTCGCCCGGCTCGAGGCTGTGCGCGCCGAGACGGACGCTCCGCTGCGGGTCGACGCCAACGAGGGCTGGACGCTCGAGCAGGCGCGCGAGCTGGTGCCCGCGCTAATCGAGCTGGGCGTCGAGCTCGTGGAACAGCCCTTCCCGGCCGAGGACCTGGACTCCTTCCGCGCGCTGCGGGAGCTCGACCCGCGCCCGCCCGTCGTGGTGGACGAGGGCTGCCACGACCTCGGCGACGTGGCCGCCTGCGCCGGGTACGCCGACGCGATCAACGTCAAGCTCGCCAAGTGCGGCGGCCTTCGGGAGGCCGTTCGGATGGTCCACGCTGCCCGTGCCCTGGGCCTGCGTGCGATGCTCGGCTGCATGATCGAGTCCGAGCTCGGCATCGCCCCGGCCGCGCAGATCGCGTCGCTGTTCGACTGGGTCGACCTCGACGGCCACCTGCTGCTCGCCGACCGGCCCTTCCGCGGGCTGGAGCTCTACGGCGGGCGGGTGCTGCCGTCGGAGCGCGCCGGGCTGGGGCTCGAGCCAGCGTGAGCGAGCGGCTCGCCATCTTCGCCGAGGGCCTGTTCGCCAAGCCCAACGGCAAGACGGCCCACGGCGTGATCCGCTACGGCACGCGCGACGTGGTCGCGGTGATCGACTCCACCGAGGCCGGGCGCGGCGCCGCCGAGGTGGTGCCCTTCGCCCTGCGCGACGTGCCGATCGTCGCCACGCTGCGCGAGGCGGTCGAGCGCGGGGCCACCGCGCTGCTCGTGGGGGTCGCCCCTACCGGCGGCAAGCTCGACCCGGCCTGGCGCGCCACGCTGATGGAGGCGATCGACGCGGGGCTTCACGTCGAGGCCGGGCTCCACACGCAGCTGTCCGAGGACCCCGAGTTGCGGCGCGCCGCCACCCGCGCCGGGGTTGCCCTGCGCGACCTGCGCGCCGCGCCCCCGGACCTCACCGTGCCGCGGGGCCCCGACAGCCGCCCGTCCTCCGTGAGGGTCGTCCACAGCGTCGGCTCGGACACCGTGATCGGCAAGAAGGTGGTCACGCTCGAGCTCGACCGGGCGGCGCGCGAGCGTGGCCTGCGCTCGGTCTACGTGCCCACCGGACAGACCGGCGTGGCGATCGCGGGCTGGGGCATCGCCGTCGACCACGTGATCTCCGACTACGTCGCGGGCGCGGCGGAGCGGCTCGTACACGAGGGCGCCGAGCGCGGCGACGTCCTGTTCGTCGAGGGCCAGGGCGCCCTCTTCCACCCCGCCTACTCGGGCGTCACGCTCAGCCTGCTGCACGGCGCGGCGCCGGACGTGCTCGTGCTGGTCCACAAGGCCGGGGCCGGCGCGATCCGCAACTACCCCGACCTGCCGATCCCCGCGCTTCCGGAGCTGGTGGCCGCCTACGAGGGGGTGGCGCGCCGCGTGCACCCGGCGCGCGTTGCCGCGATCGCACTCAACACGGCCGACCTCGGGACCGACGAGGAGGCCCGCGAGGCCATCGCGGCGGCGCAGGCGGAGACCGGCCTCGTGGCCGACGACGTGGTCCGCTTCGGCCCCGAGCGCGTGCTCGACGCGGTGCTGGAGGCGACCGGATGATCCCCAAGCTCGGTTTCGGCACCTGGCGGATGTCCGGCCGCGAGTGCTCCGACGGCGTGGCCGACGCTCTCGCCGCGGGCTACCGCCACGTCGATACAGCCGCGATGTACGGCAACGAGGAGGACGTGGGTCGTGGCCTGCGCGCGGGCCGCCTGGACCGTTCCGAGGTCTGGCTCGCGACGAAGGTGTGGCCGGAGGACCTCGAGCCGGACCGCGTGCGCGCGTCGCTCGACGCTTCGCTGCGGCGACTCGCGGTCGACTACGTCGACCTGTTCCTGATCCACTGGCCCAACCCGCGCGTGCCGCTGGCCGCGACGCTCGAGGCGATGACCGCCCTGCGCGACGCGGGAAGCACGCGCGAGATCGGCGTGTCGAACTTCAACGCGGCGCAGTTCCGCGAGGCGCTCGACCTGGCGCCGGTGATCGTGAACCAGGTGGAGTACCACCCCTACCTCGACCAGAGCGCGGTGCTGGAGGTATGTGCCGAGCGCGGGGTAGAGCTGACCGCTTACCGGCCGCTGGCAAAGGGAGAGGTGGCGAGCGACCGCAGCATCGCCGAGATCGCGGCGGCCCACGGTGCGACACCGGCCCAAGTGGCGCTCGCCTGGCTGGTAGGCCAGGAGGGCGTCTCCGCGGTGCCGAAGGCGTCGGACCCAGGGCGCCAGCGAGAAAATCTGGCCGCCCTGGAGTTGGACCTGACGCCCGAGGAACGCCGGCGGATAGACGGGCTACCAAAGGACCGCCGCGCGGTCGACACCCGGTGGTCGCCGGACTGGGACGCCTGAGCTCGGGGGTGGGTCTCCCAATGGCTCGTATGCGGTCACAAAGCTACCCACCCCCTCAGCGCGGCAGCGACGGCGCGATGATCCGGTAGGCCTTCAGGCCGAGGCCGAGCCGCTCCCGGTCCTCGCTTCGTAGCGGGTCCAGGCCGGTCAGCTCCTTCACCCGCTCGAGCCGGTACGCCACCGTGTGGCGGTGCGCGTGGATCGACTGGGCGGTCGCGTTCATGTTGCAATTGTTTGCGAGATAGGAGTCGAGCGTGCCGACAAGGTCGGTCGCGTACTGGTCGTCGTAGCGCACGAGCGGCGCCACGGTGTCCTCGAAGAAGCTGCGCACCTCCTGCGGGTGGCTCGCCATGACGCGGAACAGCAGCCGGTACGTGCCCGAGCCGATCTCGGCGCCGGGGGGCCCGACGCCGGCGGCGGTGAGCCCCAGCACGAGCTCGGCCTCCTCCAGGGCTCGGCGGGCGTCGGCCGCGCCGCTCCGGTAGGAGGAGACGCCGACCTCGGCGTGACGCCCCAGC
>JBOGXT010000650.1:0-1796 GCA_050694635.1 Thermoleophilaceae bacterium | reverse complement strand
GCGCTCGGCCTCGACGCGATCTTCCCGGCCTTCTTCCTCGGGCTGCTGGCCGCGGAGCTCGGCCGACCCCGGGCGATGGCGGCGGCGCTGCTGGGCGGTGCGATCGCGCTTTCGCTGACGCCCTTCCTGCCGCCCGGGCTGCCCGTCCTGCTGGCGTCGGCGGCCTCGCTGATCGGCCTGTGGGCGGCGCGATGACCGAGGTCTGGATCACCATCGCCGGTCTCGCCGCGACCACGCTCGCGATCAAGGCGGCGGGGCCGCTCGCTGTGGGCGGCAACGAGCTGCCGAACGCCGCCTTCGCCGTGATCGGGCTGCTCGCCCCGGCGCTGCTGGCCGCCCTGGTCGTGACCGACAGCTTCACGCGCGATCAGGAGCTGACCGTGGACGCGCGCGCCGCGGGGCTCGCCTGTGCCGCCGCGGCCGTGCTGCTGCGCGCGCCGTTGCTGGTGGTCGTGCTGGTGGCCGCGATCGGCGCCGCTGCGGTCCGGGCGGTCACCTAGCGCCCGCGCATATGCTGCGCCACCGTGCGCAGGCGCCTCCGCGAGCTTGGCTACGCCGTCGGCCGGTTCCCGCCGGGCGAACGGAACGCGCTGGTGGACGTGCCGGGCGTGCTGGTCGGCCACCGCACGCTGGACGACGGCGAGCGGCTGCGCACGGGGGTCACGGCGATCCTGCCGCACAGCGGCAACCTCTACCGCGAGAAGGTGCTGGGGGCGTGCCACGTGGTGAACGGCTACGGCAAGGCCGCCGGGCTCTCGCAGCTGGCCGAGCTCGGCACCGTCGAGAGCCCGATCCTGCTCACCTCGACCCTCTCGGTCGGTCCGGTGTGGGAGGGCGGGCTGCGCCACATGCTCGACCAGAACCCGGAGGCGGCGCGCGACAGCGACACACTCAACGTGATCGTGGGCGAGTGCTTCGACGGCTGGCTCTCGGATGCCCGCTCGCTGCCGGTGCGCGCCGAGCACGCGCTCGAGGCGATCGCCGCCGCCGCGGACGACGAGGTGCGCGAGGGGGCGATCGGCGCCGGAACGGGCACCACCTGCTTCGGCTACAAGTCGGGCATCGGGGGAGCCTCGCGCCGCGCGTGCACGTACGTGCTCGGCTGCCTCGTGTGCTCGAACTACGGGGCGCGGCGCGACCTGCACCTGCTGGTGGGCCCGGTCGCGGAGACGAGCGGGGAGCCCCTTCCGCCCGAGCCCCCGGCCCAGAGCGGCTCGATCATGATCGTGCTCGGCACCGACGCGCCGCTCTCCGAGCGCCAGCTCCGGCGGCTCGCCGCGCGGGCCACGTTCGGGCTGGGCCGCGCCGGGAGCGTGGCCTCCAACGCGAGTGGCGAGTACGTGATCGCGTTCTCCACCGCGCACCGCATCGCGCACAGCAGCGACTCCCCGGAGCTTCGCCTGCGCCTCCTGCGCGACGACTCGCCGGCCATGCGCGAGCTGTTCGAGGCCGCCGGCGAGGTGGTGCACGAGGCGGTGCTGAACTCGCTCTGCTCAGCGGACGCCACGACGGGCCGCGACGGGAACCGGGTGGAAGCGCTGCCCTACGAGCTGCTCGAGCGGGCGCCGGGGGTTTGGCCCGGCGACGCCCCCGTGCGCCGCCGGGCCTCCCCCTGACCCGCTAGGACTCCCGGGTCCTTGATCCGTACGGAAGCCTTTCGGCAGGTAGCGTCCGCCCGCATGAGCGTGCAGCAGCCGACCGTTGACGAGCTCCACGTCGCCGACGAGCCCGCCGCCTGGCGCGCGGCGGGCTTCGCCGTCGAGGGCGACCTCTGCGAGGTGGGCGCGGTGCGGCTG
>JBOGXT010000649.1:0-6366 GCA_050694635.1 Thermoleophilaceae bacterium | reverse complement strand
GCCCTGGGTCACGCGACGCTGCTCGAGTCCAAGCCGAAGGCCGGCCAGGTGCTCGAGCGCTCCCCGCGCGCGGTCGTGCTCGTCTTCGACGAGGCAATCGATCCGGAGTTCGTGCGACTGCAGGTGGAGGATCGCGCGGGGCGCCGGGTCGACCGGGGTGAGCCCTACCACCCCGGCGGTCGCGAGGAGCGGCTGGCCGTGCGGCTTGCGCCTGGGTTGGAGGGTGCGTACGCCGCCAGCTACCGCGTCATCTCCGAGGACGGCCACCCGGTCGTCAAGCGGACGGCGTTTCGCGTGCGGCCGCCGATGCGCCAGCGTGACGATGAGGGCATGCCGCCGGCGGCGGGCGCCGCTCCGACGGGTCCGGCGATGCGGGACCGCGGCGGCGAGCACGAGGAGCTCGATATCGGCGCCGTGACCGACGCGGCCTTCGCGGTCGCGCGCGGCCTCGGCTACCTCGCGATCGCGCTCGCCGTCGGTGGCGTCGTCTTCCTGTTCGCCGCGTGGCTGCCGGCCCTGGCCCACGTTGCGGGCGGCGGGAGGGCCTGGCTCGCCGCGTCGGAGCGCTTCGCCCGGCTGGTGAGGATGATCGTGATGGGGGCGGTGCTCCTGGGGCTGGCGGCCACGGCCGGCGCGATCGTGCTCCAGGCCGCGACGGCGACCGGGACCTCGTTCTGGGCGGCGCTCGACGCGGACGCGGTCGACGCCGTGTCGGACACGCGCCCGGTACAGGCCTGGGGCGCCCGCCTCGGCCTGTGGTTCCTGCTCGGGGTCTCCCTCCTTGTGGTCCTGCGTCCGCGGCGCATGCCGGGTCTACGGCGGGCCGCGCTCGGCGCGGAGGGGGCGGCGCCCGGCCCCGCGCTGTCCCGGGCTCAGGCGCTGCTGCTCGGTGGGACGATCGTCGCGCTCTCCCTCACCGCGCCGATGGCGGGCCACTCCGCGACCTACTCGCCCAGCGGGCTCCTGGTCCTGACCGACACGGTCCACGTCCTGTCCGTGAGCGCCTGGCTGGGCGGGCTGGCGATGCTCCTGGTCGCCCTTCCGGTCGCCGTCCGGGCTCTGGACCGGGAGGAGCGGATGCCGCTCGTGGCCGCCGCCGTTGGCCGCTTCTCGCGGCTTGCGATGGGCGCCGTGGCGCTGCTGCTGCTCAGCGGGATCGTGCAGTCGGTCGCGCTCGTGGGCGCGTTCGACGCGTTCGTCGAGACGGCGTACGGGCGGCTCGTGCTGGCGAAGATCGTGCTGTTCGTGGGGCTGATCTCGCTCGGCGCCTACAACCAGCGGCGCCTGCTCCCGCGCCTGCGGGTCGTGACGGGCGGTGGCGAGGAGCCCGAGCGGGCCGCGGCGCTGCTGCGCCGCTCGGTGGCATGCGAGGTCGGTCTGGCGGTGATCGTGCTCGGCCTCGCCTCCGTGCTGGTCGCGACACAGCCGGCGGTCGGCGCCTGACCCATTGGTGTAGGCTGCCCGCCGATTTGATGTACCTTGATTTCCGCGTCGGATACGGCGCAGTGGGGGGAGCTTGATGAAGCGTCTGTTGTTGCTGGCGGGACTGTCTGCGCTGCTGGCGCTGGGTCCAGCGGCGATCGCCCACCATCCGGAGCATGGGAACAAGGAGATGTTCCCCGGCGAGGGCGTCGCGCCCGCTGACCAGCACGGGCAGACCGAGGGACACCTGCCCCCGGTCGATCGCAACGTTCGGCTCGTGGGTAAGGCAGAGGTCTTCAATCCCGCCGGCACCGGCAACGACGGCCGCGTGGCCGACGTGTCCGCATACGGCGACCATGCGTTCCTCACGGCATTCCGCGATCCCACCTGCGAGCGGGCCGGCGCGCACGTGATCGACATCTCGAACCCGAAGCGTCCGTTCGAGGTGAAGAGCGCGTTCATGGAGACGACCCCGAACAACTACGCGGGCGAGGGGTCCGACGTGCTGCGCATGAACAACGAGCACTTCAAGGGCGTCCTGTTCATGCACCAGAACGAGACCTGTCCGGGCGCGCCGGCGCCGACGGCGCCGGGCACGCGCGGCGGCATCAACATCTGGGACGTCACCGACGCGGAGAACCCCGAGCTGCTCGTGAAGCACGCGGGCGATTATGAGGGCGGGCTCGCCGACGACCAGGCCAACCAGACCCACAGCCAGTTCGCCTGGACCAACGAGTTCACCGGGCGGACGTACGTGGTGCTCGTGGACGACGAGGAGTTCACCGACCTCGACATCCTCGACATCACCGACCCGAGGAACCCTGAGCTGGTGAACGACACGCTCGACCTCAACGAGCCGCCGTTCGAGGTCGACCAGGACTCGCCGCCCAACCTGACCGGCAGCTTCTCGCACGACATGGTCGTGAAGCGGGTCGGCAGGCGCTACGTGATGAGCGTCAGCTACTGGGACGGCGGCTACGTGCAGCTCGACGTGACGGATCCCACGGCGGGGAACGTCAGCCTGATCGCCGAGTCGGACTACGCCGAGCTCGACGAGGAGCGCCTGGCACGCGGACACGAGATCTCCCCCGAGGGCAACGGCCATCAGTCCGAGCTCTCGCCCGACAACCGCTTCCTGGTGGCGACGGATGAGGACTTCAACCCCTACCGCGTGGTGGCGATGATCGACTCGGGCCCGTATGCGGGGACCGGGTACACGGCCACCTCGGCCTCCGGAACTCCGCCGATCGACGCCGAGACGAGCATCTCGGGCACGCCGACGTTCGTCGGCCTCGGCTGCGCGAGCAGCCCGCCGCCCGCGGGCGACGGGGTGGCGCTGATCGAGCGCGGGGTGTGCCCGTTCCAGGAGAAGCTCGACACCATCAAGGCGGCGGGCTACGACGCCGGGATCGTGTTCAACGCGGTGCGGCCCGACTGCCTGAGCCAGGTGTCCATGCTGGCCGAGGGGGACATCCCGTTCGTGTTCGTGAACCGCCTCACGGGCTTGCAGCTGCTGCAGGTCGCCGGCGTGACGGCCGACAACGCCTGCACGACGGCCTCGCCCGCCGCCGGGTCGGCGGTGGCGCAGACCACGATCGAGGCCATCTTCGACGGCTGGGGCTACGTCCGGCTGTTCGGCACCAAGATCCCCGGCGGCGTCGGCAAGCCGGGCTCGATCTCCCAGATCGACACGTTCACCGTCCCCGAGGCGCAGGATCCGGCCTTCGCCACGGGCTTCGGCGACCTGTCGGTCCACGAGGTGGCGATCGATCCCAACCCCGCGCGGAGGCTCGCCTACGTCAGCTACTACGCGGCCGGCTTCCGGATCCTCAAGTACGGCAACAAGGGCCTCAAGGAGGTTGGCGCCTTCATCGACGAGGGCGGCAACAGCTTCTGGGGCGTCGAGGTCCACAAGCTCGGCGGCCGCCAATACGTGCTGGCCAGCGACCGTGACTTCGGGCTGTACATCTTCCAGCCCGACCTGGACGACGACGACTGAGCGTCGGTGGGGAGCTGACCTACGGCTCGACCAGCTTGAGCCCCAGCGTGAGCAGCAGCAGGTCATCCGGGTCGTGCGGGTCGCGTCCGGTCAGCTCGCGAATGCGCCGGAGCCGGTAGACGACGGTGTTCGGGTGGATCGACAGACACTCGGCGCTGCGAGTGAGGTTGAAGCCCGACTGGAAGTACGCTCGCAGCGTCGCCACCAGCTCGGCGCCGCGAAGGGCGTCGTAGTCGCGGATCGGCTCCAGGCTGTCGGCCAGGATGCGGTCGGAGAGCGGGCTGGAGCGGAGGATGTACTGGACCATGATCTCCGCGAACGGCACAGGGAGCCCATCGCCGCGTCCGACCGCCTCCTCGACCGCTGCCCGCGACTCGGCGTAGCTGGTCGCGATCCCGCTCAGGCCGGGGTGCCAGCTTCCGACGCCCACGCCGAATCCGTCGCGAGCGACCGCGGCGGCGAAGCCCGAGCACTGCTCGGCGAGCGGCTCGGCCTCCACCGGCGACTCGGCCGGGTAGAGGATGACCACCTCGCCCTGGCGTACCCCCACGAGCAGCGAGCCCGACGCGGGGAGCAGGCGAGCCTTCGCCGCCTCGACCGCGCGGCGCATGGCGACGCGCTCGGGGAGGGGTCGCTCCTCGCCGCGCTCGGCCTCGATCTCGGAGCCGCGCGCGACCACCGCCACGTACGCTTCGCGCAGGTCGAGCCGTAGCGAGGCACCCTGGCGCGTTACCGACTCGGCGTCGGCCTTGCCGGAGACGAGTGCCTCGAGCAGGTCGCGCCTGATCGTCTCCCGGTCGCTCCAGATCCCCTGCGCCTCGTCCAGGTAGGCGCGCGCCACGGCCGTGGAGACCAGGTCGATGTGCTGGATCATCCTGCCCGCGATGTGAAGCGCCGCCTCGCGCTCGGCGGGTCGATCGGGCGAGGCGGCGGTGAGGATCGCCTCCCACACGACCTGGCCCCAGATGCGGTACGCGTGGAGCAGCGAGTCGAGCGCGACGCCCTGGCGCACGCGCCGGGCGCCGCCCTCGCGCAGCGCCTCGAGCCGGTCGTCCTCGACCAGCTCGCCGCGCTCGAGATTCGCGAGCAGCGAGCGCAGGGTTTCGATCGAGATCGCCATCACGTCGCCGTACAGGACCTCGTCGTCCAGGCTCGCGTAGTCGGCCATCTCCGCGCGGTAGCGTTCGACCATCGTCCGGCCGATCTCGTCGAGCCTGCCGGAGACCCGCTCGATGATCGTCCGGAGCGGCTCGTCCGCCGCCGCGGGCGGTGCCGAGCCCTCCTGTCCTCCCCAGGTCACCGGACTGTAGATCCTACAGTTTCGCGCCCGAGAATTTCTCGGCTTCTCGCATAGACATGCGGACGGCAGCGCATAGCTTTCGCTGGGCTCACGAGGGAGTCAGAGCGGGAGGAGCTTTCGATGCGTCTGTTCATCATGCGTCTGTTGACGGCGGTGGCCGTTTGCGCCGGTCTGGCGGGGCTCACCGCATGCGGTCGCGGCGCCGCCGGCGAGGAGGGGGACTCGGACGGTCCGGTCAAGATCGCGCTGATCACGGACTCGTCGGGCGCGACCGCCTCCTTCGGCGAGGCCAACATCAACGGCGTGCGCATGGCCGTCGACGAGCTGAACGAGGACGGCGGTGTCGCGGGCCGCAAGATCGAGCTGATCACGCGCGACTCGAAGGCCACGCCCGAGACGGGCGTGCAGCTCGCTCGCGACGCGGCGCTGGGCGACAAGGTCGACGCGATCTTCGGACCGGTCTCGAGCGGCGTAGCGGTCGCCATGACCGACGTCGCCGAGCGCTTCAAGACACCGATCTTCTTCCACACCTCGAACAGCCAGGCACTGACCGGCGAGAACTTCCACAAGTACGCCTTCCAGGTCACGCCGAACACCACCATGGAGGGGCGCGCGAATGCGATCGCGCTGGCTGACACGCCGTACAAGCGCTGGGCGGTGATCGCGCCCGACTACGAGTTCGGCCACGACCAGTCCGAGGCGTTCATCGAGAAGCTGAAGGAGCTGAACCCCGACGTCGAGATCGTCAAGCAGGTCTTCCCCGAGCTCGGCGAGAGCGACCAGACGCCTTTCATCACCAGCCTCCTCGGGGCAAAGCCGGACGCGGTCTACGGCGCGCTGTTCGCGGGCGACCTGATCGCCTTCACCAAGCAGGCGGAGCCGCTCGGCTTCTTCGACAGGACGTTCTTCACGAGCCTGTACGACACCGATGCGCTCAGCGCCCTGGGCGACGCCGCTCCTGCTGGGGTGCGCGGCTACTCGCGCGCGCCGTTCTTCGCGATCGACTCCTCTTCGATCCGCGACTTCATCCAGCGCTACGACACTCGCTTCCGCAAGCCGCCCTCCGACTGGGCGATCATGGCCTACGACGCCGTGAAGCTGTGGGCGGAGGGCGTCGAGCAGGCCGGCGAGGTCGACGCCGACAAGCTCGTCGAGGCGCTCGAGGGCTATCGCTTCGAGTCGCTGCGCGGGCCGATCGAGATCCGCGCGGCCGACCACCAGGCCAGCGTGCCGCTGTACGGCGGGACGGTCAGCGACAAGGCCGACCCGAAGGCGGGCTTCCCGACCTACGAGAAGACCGAGAGCGTGCCCGGGGACGAGGTCTGGCTGTCCGAGGACGAGGTCAAGGAGCTGCAGGGGGAGTAGGTCGTGAGCTTCGACGAGTTCGTGATCCAGGTCCTTACCGGGCTCTCCCGGGCGGGGCTCCTGTTCATCGTCTCGATCGGGCTGTCGCTCGTGTTCGGGGCCTTGCGGGTGATCAACCTCGCACACGGGTCGCTGTACATGGTCGGCGCGTTCGTGGCCTCCAGCGTGGTGCTGACGCTCGGCGGGGACGTGGGGCTGTGGCCCGCGCTCGCGGCGTCGGCGCTCGTGGCCGCCGCGGCTGGGGTGACGATCGAGATCACCGTGCTGCGCCGGCTGTACC
>JBOGXT010000648.1:0-6838 GCA_050694635.1 Thermoleophilaceae bacterium | reverse complement strand
GCCCAGGCGCGCCGGCTTGACGAACACCGGCGTGCCGAGCACGGTCAGCTCGCGTTCCACCGCCTCGGGCTCGGCGCGCCAGCGCGCCTCCCGCACCGCGACCGACTCGACCTGCGGGACGCCGGCGGCGGCCAGCACCTCCTTGAAGACGATCTTGTCCATGCACAGCGAGGAGGCGAGCACGCCGGCGCCGACGTACGGCACGTCCAGGAGGTCGAGCAGCCCCTGCACGGTGCCGTCCTCGCCGAACGGCCCGTGCAGCACCGGGAAGACCACGTCGGCGCCGAGCAGGCCGTTCCCCGGCTCGAGCGCGAGCGCCTCCCCGCCGCGGGTCCAGCGCCCGGCGCGGTCGATTCGCACGTCGACTGGCTCGTGGCCGGCGTCGTCGAGGCCGGCGCGGACCGACTCGGCGGAGGACAGCGACACGTCGTGCTCGCTCGAGCGGCCGCCCGCCAGGACGGCGACCCTCACGGCGCGGACTCCGGCGCCGGGTCCGGCGGGGGCGGCGCGAGCTCCTCCTCCTCGGCGAACGCACCCACGACGATCACGACCTCGCGGTCCCGCGCGACCTCCACACCGGCGCTCGGACGCTGGTCGATCACCTGGCCGTCCTGGGCCGGGTCGGAGACCGCGCTCTCGCGCCGGACCGGCCTCAGCCCCTCGGCGCGCAGCTGGCGCTCGGCGTCGCCCGCGCCGATGCCGACCACGTCGGGCACGACGATCTGCTCGATGCCGGTCGAGACCGTGATGGTGACCGTCGAGCCGTGCTCGAGCTCGGTCCCCGCCGACGGGTCCTGGGCGATCACCTCCCCCTCGGGCTCCTCCGACTCCTGCTCCTGCACGGCCGGTGCCAGCTCCAGGTCTGAGATCCGCGCCTCGGCCGAGTCGCGCGACAGCCCGATCACCCCCGGCACGGCCACCAGCTCCGGGCCCGAGCTGATGAACAGCTGGATCCGCTCGCCGCGCTCGACCTCGTTGCCGGCGCCCGGCACCGTCCGCAGCGCGAGCCCCTCGCGCACGTCATCCGAGGCCAGCCGGTCGACGTTCGCCCGCAGCCCCCGCTCCTCGAGCTCGTCGATCGCCTGGGCCTGGGGCAGGTTGCGCACCGTCGGCACCAGCACCGTGCCCGGCCCGCCCGACACCTCGAGCACCACGGTCGAGCCCTCCTCGGCCTGCTCGCCCGGGTTGGGGTCCTGGTCGAGCACCTGGTCGAAGTCGGTCTCGCTGCGTACCCGCGTCTCGTCGACCTGGAAGCCGGCCCGCTCCAGGAGCGCGCGCGCCTGGACCAGCTGGCGGCCCACGACGCGCGGTACGTCGCGCGTCTCCGCCGCGGTGAGGGCGCTCACCGCCAGGTACGTCAGGAAGCCGGCCAGCGCGAGCGTCAGCAGGCCGATCAGGATCCAGGGCCAGCGCCGGCGCTTTCGCGGCGCCGGCTCCACGACGGGCGCAAGCATGGGCGGCGCGGTGTCGCCGTCGACCGCGGCCGGCATCGGAGCGGGGACGGGCGCGAACGCCGACGTGTCCAAGCTCGTCGGCGCCTCGCCCAGCTGGCCCCCAGCCGCGGCGAGCGCCTCGCCGAAGTCCTCGGCGGACTGCCAGCGCCGCGCCGGGTCCTTGACGAGCGCCGCCATGACGACCGACTCGAGCGCCGGGTGCACGTCGGGGCGCAGCTGGGAGATCGGCACGGGCTGCTCCGACAGGTGCTTGAGCGCGATCGACACCGCGCTGTCGCCCCCGAACGGCAGGCGCCCGGCGAGCATCTCGTAGAGCATCACGCCGATCGAGTAGAGGTCCGAGCTGGCGGTGACGGCGTGCCCCTGGGCCTGCTCGGGCGAGAGGTACTGCGCCGTGCCCATGATCGACCCCGTCTCGGTCATCTCCGAGGCGCCTGCGCGCGCGATGCCGAAGTCCGTGACCTTGGCGTGAGAGTGCTCGTCGACGATGACGTTGTGCGGCTTGAAGTCGCGGTGGATCACGCCGTGGCGGTGGGCGAAGCCGGCCGCCTGGAGGACCTGCAGGCCGAAGTCGACCGCGCGCTCCTGCGCCAGCGGCGCCTCCGACTCCACGATCTCCTTGAGCGTTCGCCCGGGCAGGTGCTCCATCGCGATGTAGTAGGTGCCCTCGTGGCGACCGCGGTCGAAGACGCCGACCACGTTGGGGTGCTGGAGGCCGGCGGCGGCGCTGGCCTCGCGCCTGAAGCGCTCCACGAACTCCTGGTCCTGGGCGAAGCGGCGGTGCAGCACCTTCAGCGCCACCTGACGCCCCAGGTGGATGTCCTCGGCGCAGTACACGTCCGCCATCCCGCCCGAGCCGATCCGGCGCACGATCCGGTAGCGGCTGTCGACCAGCGTGTTGTCGGCGACCTCGGTCACGCGCCACCGCCGAGCACGGCCTCGAGCACGCTCTTGGCGATCGGCGCCGCCACCGTCCCGCCCTGCGAGCCGGCCGGCTGGCGCTCGAGGGTCACTGCCACCGCCAGCCGCGGATTGTCAACCGGCGCGAAGCAGATGAACCAGGGCTGGGTGAACTCGCGGAACTCGCCGACCTCCGCCGTGCCGGTCTTTCCGGCCACCCGCACGCCGCTCAGCGCCGCGGCCGTTCCGGTGCCCTCCTCGACCACCCGGCTCATCATGGCCGCCAGCTGCTCGGCGGTCTCGGGCTTCATCACCTGCGACTGCAGGTCGGGGCGGATGCGCTCCGACACGCGCCCGTCCTTGCGGACGACGCGGTCGGTCAGGCGCGGGCGCATCAGCCGCCCGCCGTTGCCGATCGCCGCCGCCACCAGCGCCATCTGCATCGGGCTCGAGCGGATCTCGCCCTCGAGGCCGCCTTGGCCGATCGCCACGCGCCCGACGTCGAAGCCGTCGTCGACGTAGTCGCCGTCGCCGTTCAAGATCCCGCTTGGGATCATCTGGAAGTCGGGGTAGTCGAGCTCCGGGTCCTCGTAGAAGCCGAAGCGCCGCATGTACTCCACGAGCGTGCCGCGCCCGATCTCCTCCCCCACCTGCGCGAACACCGTGTTGACGGAGTTCGTGAGCGCGTCGGTGAAGGAGATAGCCCCAAAGCTCTGTCCGCCCGAGTTCTCGAGCGGCACGCCGGAGATCTCCTTCGGCGACGAGCCGTCGATGATCGAGTCAGCGCTCACCTTGCCGCTGTCGAGCGCGGCCGTGGCGGTCACCACCTTGAAGGTCGAGCCCGGCGGATAGAGCTCCTGGGTCGACCGGTTCAGGAGCGGTTGGTTGGGATCGCCGTTGATGCTCCGGAACGCGGACGGGATCCGGTTGGGGTCGTACTCGGGGATCGAGACCATCACGCGCACCTTGCCGGTCTGGGGCTCGATCGCCACCACCGAGCCCTTGCGGCCCGCCAGCCCGGCCACGGCCGCCTCGGTGCCGGCCACGTCGAGGTTCGTGACGACGTCCTGGCCCTCGCGGTCGCGGCTCTCGAGCCCAGAGAGGATCGACTCGAACTCGTCCTCCTCGCCCACCAGGTCGTCGTTGCGCGACAGCTCGAGGCTGCGGCGGCCGTTCTGGATGAACGAGTAGCCGATCGGGTGGGCGAACCGCCCGCCGCGCGGGTATTCGCGGACGAAGACGCGGGTCCCGCCGCGGCGTTCCGAGCGGTTGCGCGCCAGGACCGTTCGGCCATCCCGGGCGTAGATCAGCCCGCGCGGGATCGTCTGCTCCTCGATCAGCGCGCGGCGGTTGTCGGGGTTGTCCTCGAGCCCCTCGGCGTCGACCACGGCCCAGTAGGACGTGAAGCCGACGAGCACGGCGAAGAGCAGCGCGAACAGCCCGTAGAGCTGGCGGATCTGCGCGTTCATACGAGCCCGCCGCGCCGGATGCCCTCCGCGCGCGCGTGGTCGGAGACGATCAGGAGCAGCGCGAGCAGCACCATGTTGGCGACGATCGAGCTGCCGCCGTAGGAGACGAACGGCAGCGTGACGCCGGTGAGCGGGATCACCCGCGTGACCCCGCCGACGATCACGAAGACCTGCAGGGCGAGCACCGCGGTCAGGCCCGTCGCGAGCAGCTTGGAGAAGCCGTCGTTCGCGAGCATCGCGGTCTTGAAGCCGCGGAACGAGAACAGCAGGTAGGCGCCGATCACGCCGGCCGCGCCGAACAGGCCGGCCTCGTTCACCAGCACGGCGTAGATCAGGTCGGTGTGCGCGGCCGGGATGATCGAGCTGCCACCGAACTCGATCAGCGCCTCGCCGAAGCCGCGCCCGAACAGCCCCCCGTCCGCCTGCGCGAACAGCGACTGGGCGACCTGGTAGCCCTCGTCGTCGACGACCCCGCGCTTGAAGGGGTCGAGCCAGATGTCGACTCGCTCCTGCACGTGGCTCACGTTGCGCGCCAAAAAGAAGGCGCCGCCGAAGAACATCGTGGCCCCCACGCCGACCAGCGACAGGCGGCCCGTGGCGACGTAGAGGAGGGCCAGGAAGCCGCCGAAGAACATCAGCGAGCTGCCCAGGTCGCGGATCACGATCAGCATCAGCATCGCCAGGCCCCAGACGAGCAGCAGTGGCCCGAAGTGCTTCGGCGACGGCCGCTCGCGGAGCACCGCCACCAGGGAGGCCACGAACACGATCAGCAGCACCGAGCCGGCGGTGCCGAGGCCCAGCACGAGGATGGCCAGCAGCGTGAGCAGGGCCGGCACCCCGTACAGCAGCAGCTGGCTGGCGCCGGGCAGCGGGCGCAGCCGCGGCCGCACGAGGATGTCGCCCGTCTCGCGCAGGTAGCTGGCGAGGAAGATGATGATCCCGAGCTTCGCGAACTCGGCCGGCTGGAACTGGATCGGGCCGACCGTGATCGCCAGGTAGGCGCCGTTGACCTGGGCCCCGATGCCGGGGAGGCGGGGGATCATCAGCAGCCCGATGCTGGCCGCCGCGATCAGGTACCGGTAGCGCTCCAGCACGTGGTGGTCGCGCACCACCAGGATCGTGGCGCAGAAGAAGATCAGGCCGACCACGAACCACTGCGCCTGCTCGCGCGCCAGCTCGGTGTCGATCCGGTAGATCAGCACCAGCCCGACGGCGGCCAGCAGGGCGCCGAGCGGGAACAGATACGGGTCGGCCTCCGGCAGGCGGGCCCGGATGAACAGGTGCGCCAGCACGCACAACCCCAGGAAGACGGCCCCGTAGGTGAGCGTGGCGTCGCTCACGTCCTCCGTGCGGGTGGCCAGCACGGCCGCGAAGCCGGCGGCCACGAGGAGCGACACCGGCAGCAGTCCGAACAGCTCGCGGGTGCGCGCCGACATCAGCCCGAGAGCTGCCCTCGCTCCAGGGCGCGGATCAGGTCCACCGCGTCCTCCCGGCTGCGCCACTCGTGGTCGAGCACCCGCTCGCGGCGGCGGTCCGGGATCGCCCGAGCGGGAACGCCGCTCGGGTACTCCTCCTCGTATAGCTGCACGTCGAACGGCAGCTCGTAGGGGACGCCGCGGTAGAGGGTCACGAGGCCGGCGTCGTTGGTCCCGATGAAGTAGACCTGCCGGCTGAGCACGTAGAGGCCGGTGACGACGCCGGCGAGCACGGCCAGCACCACAAGGCCCTTGACGACGGTCCGCAGGCGCACGCGCCGGCGTCGGCGCGGCGACGGCGGCTTCCGGGTCGCCTGCGTCACGGGCGCCGGATGGGGCTCGGTCGGCTCGTCGAGGGCGCCGGCGGCCTGGACGTCGACGGCCGAGATCTGGCCGGCGATGGTCTCGTCCTCGCCGGGCGCCCCGCCGTTGCCGGTCTCGCCGAGCCGGAACAGCACGACCGTGATGTTGTCCTTGCCGCCGCTTTGGTTCGCGGCGCGCACGAGGGCGTCGGCCGCGGCGTCGAGGCTCTCCGCGGAGCGGAGAATCGATCCCGCCTCCTCGTCGGAGATCATGCTGGTCAGGCCGTCCGAGCAGAGCACGAACAGGTCGCCGTCGCGGCCCGCGAGTGTGTAGGTGTCGACCTCGACGTCGGGCTCCGGGCCCAGCGCACGGGTGATGATCGAGCGCTGCGGGTGGTGCTCCGCGGCCTCCGCCGTGATCTGGCCGCTGCGCTCGAGCTCGGCGACGAGCGAGTGGTCCTTGGTCAGCTGCTCGAGCTCGCCGCCGCGCATGCGGTAGGCGCGGCTGTCGCCCACGTGCCCCAGGCTGATCTCGTCGCCCGTGACCTTGGCCGCGGTTAGCGTGGTGCCCATGCCGCGGTGCGACTCGTCGGCGATCGCCAGCTCGTAGATGCGCTTGTTCGCCTCGCGCAGGATGCGCGCCAGCTGGACCTCGGCGGGCTCGTCGGAGTCCCGCTCGCCCTCGAACACCTCGGTGGCCATGGCGGACGCGACCTCGCCGGCCTTGGCGCCTCCCATGCCGTCGGCGACCGCGAAGAACGGCGGCGCGAGCACGAAGTCGTCCTCGTTCGCGTTGCGCTGGCGGCCCACGTCGGTCCTGCCCGCGTGCTCGACGATCCGCAGCGTCATCACTCTTGGTAGCGGTACTCGGTGTCGCCGATGCGGATCGTGTCCGCCACCTTGAGCCGCTCGGTCGTGCGGACCTGCCTGCCGTTCAGGTAGGTGCCGTTCGTGGAGCCCATGTCCTCCAGGTACATGAAGTCACCGCGCTGGAAGATGCGCGCGTGCGCCGACGAGGCGAAGGGATCGTTCACGTTGATGTCGGCGCCGTCGGAGCGCCCGAGCGTGGCGCCGGCCCCGACGTCGAACCTGGTGCCCGGCTGGTGGCCCATCGCGGCCACCACCTCGAGCCGCGGCTCCACTCCCGCGCGCAGGTCGGGCAGAGCCGACTCGCGGCGCCGCGGGCCGGGCGCATCGACGGGCTCCGCGGCCGCCGTGCCGCCGCCGGCGCGCGAGAG
>JBOGXT010000647.1:0-1605 GCA_050694635.1 Thermoleophilaceae bacterium | reverse complement strand
GTGTTGCCGGAGGGATCGAGGAACGGCGCCACCTCGACGCAGTCGACGGCCACGATCGGGCCCGAGGCCACGATCTCGAGCCCGCGGACGAGCTCACGGCCGGTCATGCCGCCGATCTCGGGCCCGCAGGTGCCCCACGCGAAGGCGCCGTCGAGCACGTCGACGTCCACCGAGAGATAGACGCCGGCCGTGCCGTCGGCGGCGGCCTCGAGTGCCCGCCGCGCGACCTCGTCGATGCCCATCCGGTCGATGTCGCGCACGGTGAACACCGAGATGTCGTTCTCGTCCGCGACGTCCTTCTCGAGCTTGGGGTTCGCCGCCCCGTGCGCGCCGACGATGGCCATGTTCCGGCCCTCGACGTTGGGCAGGTCGAGCACCCGGTGTGCGGGGCAGCAGTGCGACAGGGGCTCCCCGTCGATCTCGGGAGCCGTGTCGAGGTGGGTGTCGAACATCACGAAGCCCATCGGGCCGTCCACATGCCGCGCCGCCGCGCGGGCGCCGGGGATCGTGGTGCCGTGGTCACCGCCGAGCAGGACGGGGAAGCACCCGGCCGCCCAGATCTCGTCGAGCGCCCGCTCGGCGCGGGCGTAGGTCTCCTCGGCGCGGCCGGGTGCGCCGTCCACGTCGCCGCAGTCGGCGAGCGTCAGGTGGTCGGAGAGCATGACGTCGTAGTCGAGGTGGTATCCGCCGCCGAACGCGAAGTGCGAGGAGGCGTCCCGGATCGCCCGCGGGCCGTGGCTCGCGCCCGGGCGCGTGACCGTCGTGCTGTCGTACGGCAGGCCGAGCACGCCCACGTTCGCGCCCAGCCCCCGCAGCGCGTCCCGGTCGGGCGCCACCGGCGGGGCCTTGAGGAACGTCGCGATGCCCGCGTGAAGGATCGCCATGGTCAGCCTTTCTCCGGGTCGGATAGCTGTCGCAGCCGCCGGGAGGCGTCGCGCACCGCGTCCACGATGTTCGAGTAGCCGGTGCAGCGGCAGAGGTTCCCGGCGAGGGCCTCGCGGATCTCCTGCTCGTCGTCGATGTCGGGGCGCTCCCGGAGCAGGTGCAGCGAGGTCAGCAGGAAGCCCGGCGTGCAGAAGCCGCACTGGAGCGCGTGGTGGTCGCGAAACGACTCCTGGAGCGGGTGCAAGCCGCCGTTCTGCGAGAGCCCCTCGACCGTCGTTATCTCGGCGCCGTCGACCTGCACGGCGAGCATCAGGCAGGAGCGCGCCGGCTCGCCGTCGACGAGCACGGTGCACGCGCCGCAGACACCGTGCTCGCAGCCGAGGTGGGTCCCGTAGAGGTGCGCGCGCTCGCGCAGCAGGTCGGCGAGCAGGAGGCGCGGCTCGACGTCTGCCTCGAGCGGCCGGCCGTTGACGACGGTGCGAACGGTGCGCGTCACGCCGCCGCTCCATCCGCCGCGCGCGCCGCGGCGGTCGTCAGCGCACGAGCCGCCAAGACGCCCGCCAGCCGCTTGCGATGGCCGGCTCCGGCGTGGATGTCGTCGAACGGCTCGACCTCGTCACGCACGCGCTCGCCGATCCGCACGAACAACTCCCCGCCGGGCGCCTCGCCGAGCGCGCTCTCCTCGAGCCACGCGGGCACGTACGGCGCGCCGCCCACGCC
>JBOGXT010000646.1:0-14048 GCA_050694635.1 Thermoleophilaceae bacterium | reverse complement strand
GGGTGGCGGTGATCGGCGGCGGCCTGCTCGGGCTCGAGGCCGCCTACGGCGTCGCGTCGCAGGGGTGCCCGGTGACCGTAGTGCACCTCATGGACCGGCTGATGGAACGCCAGCTCGACGCCCTCGCCGCCGGCCTCCTGCGCCCCGCGATGGAGGAGCTCGGCGTCGACGTCCTGCTCGAGCGCCAGACCGAGCGCGTGCTGGGCACCGAGCGAGCCACCGGCCTGCGCTTCGCCGACGGCGAGGAGCTCGAGGCCGACCTCGTCGTCGTCAGCATCGGCATCCGCGCCGACACCACGCTGGCCCGGGAGGCGGGAATCGAGGTCGGGCGCGGGATGCTGGTCGACGACGCGCTGCGGACGAGCGCCGCGGGCGTGTGGGCAGTGGGCGAGTGCGCCGAGCACCGGGGCATGGTGTACGGCCTGGTGGCGCCGATCCACGAGCAGGCCGAGGCGGCCGCCGACGCGCTGCTCGGACGGGCGGACGGCGCCGCCTATGCCGGCTCGCTGCAATGGGCCAAGCTCAAGGTCATGGGGGTCGACGTCGTCTCGATCGGCAGGCCCGAGGGCTTCCAGGAGGCGGTGGCCGCGGACGCGACGGCGCCGGCCTATCGCAAGCTCGTCCTCGAGGACGGGCGCGCCGCGGGCGCGATCCTGCTCGGCGACCTGCGCGGGACCGAGGACCTGCTGGAGGGGATCCGCTCGGCGGAGGAGGTCGGCGACCCGCTGTCGCGGCTCGCCGCCGCGGCGGAGGCGACCGCCGCGGACCTGCCCGACTCGGCGCAGATCTGCAACTGCAACGGCGTCTGCAAGGGCGACATCGTGGCCGCCGTGCGCGAGGACGGGTGCGCGACGGCGCGGGAGGTCATGACCCGCACGCGCGCCGGCACGGGGTGCGGCTCGTGCAAGGCGACCGTGAGGGAGCTCGTGACGCTCCAGACCGGCGGCGCGGCGGACGAGCCCGCCTTCCTGTGCCCATGTCGTCGCCAGACGCGCGAGGAGCTCGCCGCGGCGATCCGCGAGCGCGGCCTGGAGGCGGTGAGCGAGGTGGCGGCCGCGTGCGGGACCGGGCGCGAGTGCGGCGCGTGCAAGCCGGCGCTCGCATACCTCGTGTCCGAGGTCAATGCGAACCGACACCGCGAGGAGCGCGCGGCGCGCTTCATCAACGACCGCGTCCACGCCAACATCCAGAAGGACGGCACCTTCTCCGTGGTCCCGCGCATGTACGGCGGGGTCACCACCCCGGACGAGCTGCGGCGGATCGCGGACGCCGCCGAGCGTTACGGGGCGCGGATGGTGAAGGTCACCGGCGGCCAGCGAATCGACCTATTGGGCGTCTCCAAGCAGGACCTGCCGGCCATCTGGCGGGACCTCGGGATGCCGTCGGGCCACGCCTATGCCAAGGCGATCCGGACGGTGAAGACGTGCGTGGGCGCGGACTTCTGCCGCTTCGGCCTGGGCGACTCGATCGCCCTCGGCGTCGAGCTCGAGAGGCACTGGGAGGGCCTGCACACCCCGGCCAAGGTCAAGAGCGGCGTCTCCGGCTGCCCGCGCAACTGCGCCGAGGCGACCGTGAAGGACATCGGCGTCGTCGCCGTCGAGGGCGGCTGGCAGATCCGGGTCGGCGGCGCCGCCGGAGCGACCGTGCGCGAGGCCGACGCGCTCGCCACGGTGACCACCGCCGAGGAGGTGGTCCGGATCGCCACCACCCTGCTGCAGTACTACCGCGAGCACGGCGAGTACAAGGAGCGCCTGTACGACTTCGTCCCGCGCGTGGGGCTGGACGAGATCCGGCGGGTGGTGCTCGACGAGCACGACGGCGCGGCCTTGCGCGAGCGCTTCCGGATCGCCAAGGCGGCGGTCAGCGACCCCTGGCTAGAGCGCGACGCCCCATACCACCCGCGCCAGTTCCGCGACCTCGACGAGCCGGCCGCACCGCAGCGCCCGCCGGTCGCGCTCGTGGGCCCGCCTCCGGAGGGCGAGCGGTGAGCGCGGCCGCCGCAGCCGCCGCTCGGCTGACCGGCGCCCTCGTGCGCGTGTGCGCCGTCGACGACGTGCCGCTCGGGGAAGGCCGGGCCGCAACCACCGGCGGCAGCCGGATCGCCGTCTTCCACACGCCGACCGGCTGGTATGCGCTCGACGACGCCTGCCCGCACCGCGCGGGCCCGCTCGCCGATGGCCTCGTGGCCGACCACTGCGTGACCTGCCCGCTCCACGAGCGCCGCTTCGACCTCGCGACCGGCGCCGCCCTCAACGGCGGCGGACCGGTCACCGCGCACCGAGTCGTCGTGCGCGGCGACGACGTGCTCGTCGAGATCGCGCGCACTGCCTGAGCCAGCGCTGCGTCGCCGGGCGCACGGCTCGCACCTCCATGCCCTATGGTCGCTCGGCGGACTGGTAACGCGGCCCGCGCACACCGCTGGGCGCGGCCCCGAGACGGAGGACGGCGATGGCCGCAATGAGGTGGTGGGGTTGGGGGTACGAGGGCGTTTCGTTCAGCCACGAGGACAAGCCGGCTCTCGGACCGTTCCTGCAGCGCCACCTGGACCTCGACGTCGCGCAGGTGACATCCCGGCCCGTCGCCCTCGAGGACCTCCGCATCCCCGAGCCGTCCCTTTCTCCCAGGCTCCGCGCCGCCCTCGAGAAGGCGGTCGGAGACGGCCACGTGTCGGCCGACCCGCTCGACCGGCTGGTTCACGCCCGTGGCAAGAGCCTGCGCGATCTCGTACGCCATCGTCGCGGTGAGCTGGGCCGGCTTCCCGACATCGTCGTCCGGCCGGGCGATGAGGACGAGGTGGCGGCGGTCCTGCACGCCGCGCTCGAGCACGACGCCGTCCTCATTCCGTTTGGCGGCGGCACGAGCATCGCCGGCAGCCTCGAGGCTCCTGCGCAGGAGCGGCGTACGGTCATCTCGCTGGACCTGTCGCGGCTGTCCCGCGTGCTCGCCGTCGACGCGACGTCCCGCCTCGCCCGGATCCAGGCCGGTGCCCTCGGGCCGGACCTGGAACGGCAGCTCGACGCCCAGGGGTGGACGCTCGGCCACCTTCCGGACAGCTTCACGCACTCGACGCTCGGCGGCTGGATCGCCACGCGGTCGTCGGGCATGCAGTCGGACCGCTATGGCGACATCGGCGACCTGACGCGGGCGGTGCGCGTCGTCACTCCCGCGGGGCTGCTGGCCACGCGCCCGGTGCCCCACACGTCGACCGGACCCAGCGTGCGTGAGATGGTGCTGGGCAGCGAAGGCCGCCTGGGCATCATCACCGAGGCCACCGTCCACGTGCGGCGCGTCCCGCAGCGCCGGATCATCCTCGGCTACCTCTTCCCGAGCTGGGCGGACGGTCTTACGGCCATGCGCGACATCGCCGCCGGTGACGTGGCGCCCTCGGTGACTCGCGTGTCCGACGCGAACGAGACGCGGTTCTCGTTCGCAACGCGGAAGGATCCGTCCATCGCGGACCGGCTCAAGTCCAAGGCGCTCACGACGTACCTGCAGCGCCGCCGCCGCTTCGACGTCGAGTCGATGTGCCTCTCGTTCATCGGCTACGAGGGCAGCGAGCGCCATGTGGCGGCCCAGCGCAAGCTCGTAGGGCGGATCGTGGGTCGTCACGGCGGGCTCTGCATCGGCAGCTCCCCGGGCGCCCTCTACGACCAGAAGAAGTTCGACACGCCGTACATCCGGGACTTCCTGCTCGACCGCGGCGCGCTCGCCGACGTATCCGAGACGGCGGCTCCGTGGAGCCGGCTGTCCCCGCTCTACGACAGCGTCATGGCCGCTGCCCACCGAGCCTTTGACGAGCTGGGCGTCCGCGGCTACATCATGTGCCACCTGTCGCACTCCTACCACGCCGGCGCGTGCCTGTACTTCACGTTCGCCTTCAAGCCCTCGGATGAGGAGACCGGGCTGCCGGAATACGACCTCGTCAAGTCGGCGATCCAGCAGGCCTTCATCGATTCCGGCGCCACGTTGTCGCATCACCACGCCGTCGGCACCGAGCATGCCCGCTGGCTCGAAGACGACATCTCGGCGCCAGGTGTCGCCATGCTGCACGCGCTCTTCAGCGGCGTGGATCCGAAGGCGAACCTGAATCCGGGGAAGATCGTGTGAGAGCCGGCCGCGGCGCGTCAGACGTGTCCTGGGCACATGGCGGGGTGGCACGCGCCGTGCGCGAGGTCCTGCTGATGGGTGTGCTGGGCCCGCTGATCGACCTCTACACCCGCCGCCGGATCGTCGGCCGGGAGCACCTCGGCGACCTGAACCCTCCCGTCCTCTTCGTGGCCAACCACTCCAGCCACGTCGACACACCCACCATCCTGCGAGCGCTGCCCGCGGCGTGGCGTCGACGGACCGCGGTGGCTGCAGCGGCCGACTACTTCTACCGCGTGCCATGGCTCGCGCGCGCGGTGTCGCTGGCGTTCAACACCGTTCCGGTGCAGCGGAAGGGCGAGGGCGCCGTGCCCGATGCCGCCTCGGACCTGGCGCGACTGATCGACGCGGGCTGGAGCTTGCTGGTCTTCGCCGAGGGCACCCGCTCGCGCGACGGCACGGTCGGCCGCCTGCGGTCGGGCGCGGCGGTCCTCGCCGCCGAGCACCACGTGCCGATCGTGCCCGTGCACGTCTCCGGTACTCACGCGGTCATGCCTCCCGGTCGCAAGTGGATGCGCCGGAAGCGCGGCCGCTTCGCCGGGGGCCGGCACCCGATCGCCGTGCACTTCGGCCCGGCGGTGCGCCCCAGCGAGGAGAAGGACCGGATCGAGTTCATGGAGCGGATCAGGCTGTTCTTCGAGGCATCGGGCGCGGTCACGAGCCCGGATAGGCGAGTTTCGGCCCGCAGGGGCTCCGCCTCGGGGCCGCCCGGCCCGTAGCCCGTGACGCGAGTCTTCGTCACCGGGGTCAGCGGCTTCATCGGCGGCGCGCTCACCGCCCGGCTCGTCGATCGCGGCGACGAGGTCGTGGCGCTCGCCCGCTCTGACGAGGCAGCGGCCGCCGTCGCGCGGCGTGGGGCGATGGTCGCCCGGGGCGACGTGCTGGACGAGGACAGTCTCGTCGCCGGCATGGCGGCTGCGACCTGGCGTATCACGTCGCCGGCGTCAACACGCACTGCCCGGCCGATCCCGCGATGCTCCTGCGCGTCGATGTGCAGGGCGCCGAGGCGGCGGTTCGGGCAGCCTCGCGAGCCGGCGTCCACCGCCTGGTGCTCACGTCGTCCGCCGCGTCGGTCGGCGAGCCCGCGGGCACGGTCGCCCGCGAGGACACGACGCACCGCGGGTCGTACCTCTCGGTCTACGACCGCTCCAAGCACCACGGCGAGCAGGCTGCATTCCGGATGGCTCGGCGGCTCGGAGTGGAGGTGATCGCCGTGAACCCCTCATCGGTCCAGGGGCCCGGCCGCTCCACCGGCAACGGGAGGATCATCATCGCCTACCTCAACGGCCGGCTGCGGGTGTTCGTCGACACGCACATCAGCGTGGTGGACATCGGCGACACGGTGGAGGGCCACCTGCTCGCCGCGGCGCGGGGCCGCAGCGGAGAGCGCTACGGGGCGACGATCGCCTCACGAGAGGCCCTGGAGATCGTCTTCGAGCTGTCCGGCATCCGAGACCGCGTCCAGATGGTGCCGCCGGCGCTCGCGCGCTCGGCCGCGGTCATCGCCGCGGGCGTGGCACGCGCCCGGGGCCGGACCTCGTCGATCTGCCCCGCGCGGATCCGCACCATCCTGCACGGCCATCGCTACGACGGCTCGCGGGCGACACGCGAGCTCGGGTTGACGTACACCCCGATTGCCGAGACCTTCCGCCGGACAATCGAATGGCGGTGGCCGAGGGCCTCGTCACCCGGCCGCTTCCCTCCCACTCTCCGCGATGAGCCCCGAGATTCATGGGCCGAGCAGCCACAGCACCGCGCCCAGGACGATCAGGACGATCCCGATCGTGTAGACGACGAGTGACCAGGTCGAGGGCCTGGTCCGGGATAACCATGTGGTCGAAAGCGGCAGGGCGTGGGATGCGTCGCTAGACGCGGCCTGGGGCCAACGCCTCCGCCTCGCGCACGAAGGAGGCGATCGTCTCCGCGTAGAGCTCCGGCACCGTCAGTTGCGGCACGTGGCCCGCGCCCGGGATCGTCTCCCGCTTGATCTGCGGTGCCGCCTCCACGAGCCGGTCGATGGCCCGCGCGAAATGGGCAAGGCTCTCGGTTCCCTGCGTCAGACGCAGAGGTACCGGTAGCCGGGCGAGCGCCGTCAGGTCGGCGCCGCACACGTCGGGATCCTGAAGCTCGTCCAGGAAGGTCGGAGCGTTCCTGACGAACATCGCCCTCACCTCCGGCGGCAGCTGGTTGTCCCAGATCCCCGGGCCGAAGGCCAGCTCATCGACGAACTGTCGTGCCGCGCCTTCGTGGTCACCCGCGGCGATCCGCGTGCCGACCGCCTCCTCGGTGCGGGCCTGCCGCTGTCGGACCTCGCGGCCCTGCGGATCGTCGGCGAGCAACTGCCACAGCGGTGGCTCGTGACAGGAGAGCGAGCGGAAGAGCTGTGGCCGCTTGGCTGCCAGTCGCAGGGCGATGTTGCTGCCGAAGGAGTTAGCGACCACGTGCGCCGGCGCGAGCTCGAGCGACTCGAGCAGAGCGGCGAGATCATCGCCATCCTCGTGAACGCTTCCTTGCCCCTCCGGTCGCTCGCTGCGCGAGTGGCCGCGGCGGTCGTAGACCAGAACTCGGAACGACTCGGCGAGCCGCGGAAGGACGAACTGCCAGTTGGTGGCATCGCCCCAGGACCCGTGTACGAGCGCGAGCGGGTGACCCTCCCCGTGGAGCTGGTGGTAGAGCTTTACACCGTTCACCTTTGCCTCGGGCACGCTTCTCACTCCCTCGTTGCGCTTCGGACGGTGGCCTTGAACAACGCTGTCCCGTGCCGGGTGTCGAGCAGTGCCTCCTGGAGGAAGGCGAGTACCTCTGGCGCCGCCGGGTCGATGAGATGGCCGCCGCCGACCAGCGCGGTGCGAGCGTTGGGAAGCGCGTTTGCCATCGCTGCGGGCCCCTCGTGGAACTCCGGCGGCGAGTCGGCTGCCATCACCAGCAGGACGGGCTGCTCGATCGTGGCGAGCGCGGCGGCGTCAGCCTGAAGCCACCATTCGCCCGCAAGCTCGGCCAGGATCGCCGGGCCGTTGCCCGTGAGCATTCGCCGAACGTCGTCTGGGAACGAGCGCCAGGCCTCCTTCCCCGCGACCTCGCCGATCAGCGCCTGGGCGACCGCATCGACACCGGCGTGCGCCGCCACCTCGCGAAGGCGGTCGGCAAGCGCATCCACCCACTCGGCCGCTGCGGGCGCGAGCGCGCGCGGCGCATCCGGCTCCAGGAGGACCAGCGCCCGCACCCGGTCGGGATAGCGCAGCGCGAGGTCGGTCGCGACCGTACCGCCGTAGCTGCGCCCGATGACGACCGCCGGCGTGGCCGCCAGCGCATCGAGCAGCGCGGCCGCGTCGTCGGCGTGCTCTGTGATGCTGGTGCGCTCGTAGGGCTGCGGGCGCTCGCGGCGGGCGCAGCCGCGCCGGTCGTAGGCGATCACGCGACCGCGTCGCGCCAGCTTCTCGACCGCGTCGGCCCACGCGAGCGCGGAGCCTCCGGCCCCGTGGATGCAGAGGATCGGGGCACCGCTGCCGTGCTCCTCGTAGTACAGGCGCACGCCGTTGACCGAGAGACCCGTCGTTGTGATGGACATCGCGACTCCCGCGAGGGTTCGAGTGATGCAGATGGCCGCGACCGTACGCTCGCCGCGCGCTACCGGCATCGGGCGAACGCCCCATCTTTCGCCGGCCGCAGCTACTCGGCGAGGTCGTGCCGCATCGCAAACAACGCTGCCCCGACCCGCGTCGAGACCCCGGTCTTCGCGTAGATGTGCTCAACGTGGTGGCCGGCGGTCTTCTCGCTGATCACGAGCGCCTCGGCGATCTCCCTGTTCGCTCGACCCTGGGCGAGAAGGCGCAGGACCTCGACCTCGCGGTCGGTGAGGCCGGCCGGGTAGCCCTGTCGCACCCCGAGTGGCACCGCACCGGCCGCCTCGAGCACGGCGTCCAGCGTCCGCTTGTCGAGCGCCCCCGCGCGGACCATCTCGCCGAGCTCGGCGCGAGCCTCCCCGGGGCGCAGCGCGCGCCGGTGGGGACGATCGTGGGTCATCGCGTCGTAGGCGTCGGCCGCGGCCAACAGCCGCGCCTCCACAGTCAGTTGCGCCGCCGCGGCTCCGCGGTGGTACCCGGAGCCGTCGAGCCGCTCGTGGTGGGAGCCGGCCAGTCGGGCGAGCGGCGCGAGCGCGCCCGAGCGCCCGAGCACGCGCTCGGTGTAGTAGGGATGCAGGCGAACGCGCTCCCACGCGCCCGCGCTCAACGGGCCGGGCTTGTCCCAGATCCCGTTCGGCACCGACACCCGGCCGAGGTCGTGGAAGAAGCCCGCGGTGCGCAGCTCGGAAGCGTCGGCGCGCGAGCAGCCGAGCGCCTCCGCGGCAGTCGCCGCCAGCCCGGCCACCCGGGTCGAATGCCCGTGCAGGAAGCCCATCTTCAGGTCGGCGAACTCGCCGAAGGCACGGGCGACCGACGCCAGTCGCGCCGTCGAGATCGTCGCGACCGGCCGCGGCTCGGCGTCGAGGGCGTATTCCCAGGCGTCGGGAGGGTCCGCCGCGCGCAGGAGCGTCTCCGGCTCGGCGAGCGCGGCGTCGACGACCCGTGGGTCGTAGCCGCGCCCGCGGCGCCGCTCGAGGACCTCGATCGCCGCCTCGCGGTCGCGCGCGTGCGCGACGGCCACGAAGTCATGGGCGACCCGAACGATCCGCAGCGACCGGGCGATCTGTTCCCCAGCCACGTCCCCGGGCACGCCCTTTCCGTCCCAGCGCTCGGTCATCTGCCCGAGCGCGCGCGCGACCTCGTCGGGCAGCTGCAGGCGCCGGGTGAGGACCCTTCCGCCCTCGCAGAGGTTCTCGGCCATCAGCTCGAATCCCTTCTGCCCTCCGATCAGCATCTTGGCGACCAGGCGGGCGCGTTCGGGCACCGGCCTGTCGTCCGCGAGGTGACGGACGAGGTACCGGAGGTCCTCGGAAGGCTCTGAAACGGGGCCCAGGACCTGCACGTCGCTCTGGAAGTGGATCTCGTCGCCCCCCACCAGGCTTGCGAGGTACGGTGCGGCCGCGGTGCAGCCCACGTGCGCCAGAAGCGCCACGTAGTAGACCTCCGAGCGCTCCGGGCGGGTACAGCCGAGCCGGTCCGCCAACTCCAGTGACGACAGGCAGATCCCGAGCTCGTGCTCGAGCGGCTGGCCCACACCGAGATCGGTCGCCAGCGACAGCGCCGCCATCAACTCCGCCAGGCGGATGTGATCGTCGGGGCGGACCGCCTCCACCGCCCGAGTCTAGATCGAGCCCTCCCTCAGTCCCAGGAACAGCGGGGTGATGTGCGGCTTCGCGGTCGACCGGGCGGGATCGAAGCGCGAGAATTCCCCCGATGGCAAAGGCACCGGAGGGGATCGCGTCCGAACCGCTCGAGGCCGGCTGGGCTCGGCTCGCCGACGGAGAGTGGGCGGCCGCCAGTGCCTTGTTCGCGGACGCTCTCGCTCGCGAGGAGACGCCGGAGGCCCTCGAAGGGTTGAGCTGGGCTGCGTGGTGGCTCGACGACGCAGAGGCGTTGTTCGACGCGCGCGAGCGCGCCTACCGCCTCTACCGCCGGCGCGGGGAGCGCGCGAGCGCGGCGCGGATGGCCACCTGGCTCGCGGCCGATCAGCTCGACTTTCGCGGCGCCGTGGCGGTGGCGGGCGGCTGGCTGCGGCGGGCCGGGCGGCTGCTCGCCCCGCTCGAGCCCGGGCCGGAGCACGGCTGGCTGGCCTTCCACGAGGGCTACATCGCCCACCTCTCGGGCGACACCGCGAAGGCGGGGGAGCTCGGCGCTCAGGCGGTCGAGGCCGGGCGGCGATTCGACGTCCCCGACCTCGAGATGCTCGGACTCGCGCTCCGGGGCGCCGCCCTCGTCGCCTGCGCGCGAGTCGAGGAGGGCATGCGGTGCCTCGACGAGGCGACCGCGGCCGCCGTGGCGGGCGAGGCGACAATCCCGATCTCGGGCGCCTGGGCCTGCTGTTTCTTGGTCACCGCCTGCACCGCCGTGCTCGACTACGAACGCGCGTTTGAGTGGTGCGACCGGATCGCCGAGTTCGCGGAGCGCTACGGGAGCCGCTACATGCTCGCCTTCTGCCGCGCCGAGTACGGCGCGGTCCACCTCTGGCGGGGGCGGTGGACGGACGCCGGGGAGATGCTGGAAGCCTCGGTCGAGGACTTCTCCCGCTCCCGCCCGGCGATGGTGGGGGGCCCGCTGGTCGGCCTCGCGGAGCTAAGACGCAGGCAGGCCCGGGCGGAGGAGGCGGCGCTGCTGCTCGATCGAGCGGGACCGTCGCCGCCGGCGCAGCTCTGCCGAGCCCGGCTGGCGCTCGACGAGGGCGAGGCGCGGCGGGCGGTCGAGCTGGTCGAGCGGCTGCTGCGCCAGGCACCCGCCGAGCGCAAGCTTGACCACGCCCCGGCGCTGCAGCTGCTGGTCCGCGCCCGGGTGGCACGGGGTGAGTTCGAGGAGGCGCGCGCGGCGCTGGAGTCCCTGCGTGAGATCGCACGGCTGGTCGGGACCGAGCCGCTGCGCGCCTCCACGGAGCTGGCCGAGGGACTGCTCGCGGCGGCGGGCGGCGAGCATGAGCGGGCAAGGACGCTGCTCGAGGACGCCGTCGATCGCTTCCAGCGAATCGGCGCGCCGTTCGAGGCCTCGCAGGCGCGGATCGAGCTGGCCACCAGCCTCGCCGCCCTGCGCCGAGCCGAGCTGGCCGAGCGCGAGGCGACCACGGCCCTGGATCGCCTGCTCGAGCTGGGCGCCGAGGCGGAGGCCGAGCGTGCCCGCCGGCTGCTCGAGGTCTCGGCTCGCGGCGGCGGCGATGGCCCAGGGCTGCCCGGGGTCACGCGGCGCGAGCGCGAGGTGCTGGCGCTCGTCGCCGAGGGGCTCACCAACCGGCAGATCGCCGAGCGGCTGGTGGTCTCAGAGCACACCGTCCATCGCCACGTCACCAACATCCTGCGAAAGCTCGACCTCCCCTCACGCACCGCCGCGGCCGCCTATGCGCTGCGGTCGGGCGTGCTCGACGACGCCGGGACATAGCCAGATCCGGCCATACGAGCTCGCCCGAAAGATGCTCGGTTCGGGCGAAGTCAGGCCGGGCCGCCGGGGCTACGGTCCCGGCAATGGAGCGTCGGGTCACCGCAGGACGACTGATGATCGAGGCCGCGGCGCTCGCCAGGATCGAGGAGCTGGCCGAGGCCAGCAGCGCACCGGATCGGAGGAGCCAGATGACGAGCCACGAGGAGACCGAGGTGCCGGCGACGACCGAAGCGAACCGAGAGCTGAAGGCCGTCACCCGGGCCGCCTGGGCGCTCGGCGACTACCACCGATTCGCGAAGCAGACGATCTGGGACCTTGGGGAGGTGCTGGTCCGGGCGTGCGGGATCTCGACGGGGCAGCGCGTGCTCGACGTCGCCGCCGGGACGGGCAACACGGCGATCCGCGCCGCCGAGGCCGGGGCCGAGGTCGCGGCCTCGGACCTGACGCCCGAGAACTTCGACGCGGGCCGCCGCGAAGCCGAGGCTCGCGGGGTGGAGCTTGAATGGGTCGAGGCCGACGCCGAGGCGCTCCCGTTCGCAGACGGCGAGTTCGACGTCGTCACCTCCTCGTTCGGCGCCATCTTCGCTCCCGACCACCGGGTGGTGGCCGACGAGATGCTGCGCGTGTGCCGGCCCGGAGGGACGATCGGGATGCTCAACTTCACGCCCGAGGGCCTGATCTCCGACTTCTTCGGCGCCCTCGCGCCGTACATGCCGCCGCCCCCGCCCGAAGCGCTGCCGCCGGCGCTGTGGGGCAGCGAGGAGCACGTGCGGGAGCTGTTCGGCGACCAGGTGGAGTCGCTGGAGATGACCCGCAGGCATTACGTGGAGAGGGCGGCAAGCCCGGGCGATTACCGCGAGCTCTTCAAGCAGACGTTCGGGCCGGTGGTCGCGATCTACGCGAGCCTCGGCGAGGAGCCCGAGCGCGCGGCGGCGCTCGACCGGGCCTTTCTCGAGTTCGCCACGCGCGCGAACAGCGGACAGCCCGAAGGTCCCGCGGAGTACCGCTACGAGTACCTGCTCGTGGTCGCTCGCCAACGCGCGTAGACGCAAGGTGAAGGAAGCCAGCACACGCCGATGGTGAGGCTGGCGAGGCTCTCGCCCAGGACGAGACACGAGCCGGGCTGGCGCTCGGCGCGACGATAATCCTCTCGTCGTGGATGCCATCGCCGAGCTGGAGCGGGGCCGTGAGTCCTACGCAAGCCAGGCGTGGATGGACGCCCACGAGTCGCTGTCGGCCGCCGATCGGCTGGAGCCGCTGGGCGCGGAGGACCTGGAGCTGCTCGCGACCTCCGCCTACATGCTCGGCCGCGAGGACGAGTACCTGGCTCTGCTCGAGCGCGCCCACGGCGGCCACCTCGACGCGAACGATCCGGTGCGCGCCGTGCGCTGTGCGTTCTGGATCGGGCTCATTTCGCGCAACGGGGAGAGATGGCCCGGGCGGGCGGGGCGTGCGGCACTTCCCCTGATCGTCATCTGCCAGTGTGCGGTGGCGCGGCGGGTAGTTGCACCGTGACGCAGAGCCCCCCAGCGGCCCGGGGGGTGAGGGTGAGGGTTCCGTCGTGTGCTTGGGTGATGCTCTTGACGATGGCCAGGCCGAGGCCGACACCTGCGTGGTCGGTGCGTATGCGTTCCGTGCCGCGAAGAAACGGCTCGCCAAGCGTGGAAACCAACTGTGGGGTGAGCTTCTCGCCGGTGTTCTCGACAGTGAGCACCACACTCTTGGGGTGAACGCTGGTCGTGACCCACACGGTGCCCTGTTCAGGCAGATTGTGGACGATCGCGTTGTGCACGAGGTTCGTAGCCATCTGCAGCAGGAGCGCGTGCGAGCCGATCGTGGGGGTCATGTCGCCGGAGGTCTCGATGGTGACGCCGCGCTTTTCCGCGAAAGGGAGAAGCGTTTCAGTGGCTTCTTCAGCTATGAGCGACAGGTCGACGTGTTCTCGGGCGAAGGACCGCTGGTCGGCGCGGCTGAGCAGGAGCAATGCTTCAGTGAGGTCGATCGCTCGGGTGTTGACGAAGTGGAGGCGGTCGACAAGTTCGTCGTTGCCGCGGCTTTGATCGTTGCGGGCCACGTCGAGAAGTGTCTGCGTGATCGCCAGCGGGGTGCGCAGCTCGTGGGAGGCGTTGGCTGCGAACCTCTGCTGTTCGGCGACGTGCGCTTCGAGCCGCGCGAGCATGGTGTCGAAAGCGTCGGCGAGTTCGCGGAACTCGTCTTTGCGGCCTTCTAACTGGATCCGGTGGGAGAGTGATCCGGTCGCGGCCGTGCGTGTGGCGTCTGTGATGCGAGTCAGGGGGGCGAGCATCCGGCCGGCGAGAATCCAGCCTGCCAGGAGACCGAACACCAGCAGGAAGCCCAGCAACGTGCCCGCGGCCGTCGCGAAGGTGCGCAGGAGGACGGAGCGGTCCAGCACCCCCCCGGGAATGACCGCATAGTCGGGCAAGTCACTCAGCAGGAACACCCACACGGCGGCGAGCAGCAAGGCGCCTGCGAGCATGAGGAAGCCGGCGTAGCTGAGGGTGAGTTTGAGGCGAACACTCAAACCAGGGGCTCTATCCACGCTCTCCTCCCTCATGCCCGGTGTCTGGTTGAGTGTCGATGCGGTACCCGACGCCGGCCACGGTGGCGATGATCCAGGGTTCGCCGAGCCGTTTGCGCAGTGCCGAGACCGTGATGCGCACGGCGTTGGTGAACGGGTCTGCGTTCTCATCCCATGCTCGCGCAAGGAGCTCTTCGGCGCTGACGACTCCGCCTTCGGCAGCGACGAGGACTTCGAGCACGGCGAACTGCTTCCGGGTCAGCGCGACGTAGCGGCCGTCGCGGTAGACCTCGCGGCGGAACGGATCCAGCCGCAGACCTGCGATCTCTCGCACGGGTGGCCTG